>DUEQ01000064.1 GCA_011192085.1 Caldilineae bacterium | reverse complement strand
ACCTCAGCTAGGCCAATTTTATTTTCGAAATGGAATTGCCATTCGGACGCGCTTTCATTATACTGCTATCGAAACCAAAACTTCAATTCCATTGGAGCAACCATGGCAAACGACCTGCAAGGCACGGGCGCGGCCCAGCGTCCCATCTGGCAAAAATACCTCACCGACTACAATGAAGGTTTGGGGCTGGTGTATGAGCGTTTCGTGCTCAACGATTTCCTCGACGACCTGCGGCGGCGATTCCACGTCGAGACCGTCCTGGAAGCGCCTATCTACGGTATGGCTGGCGTCACAGGCATCAATAGCGTCATGCTGGCCCGCCGGGGCGCCCGCGTCGCGCTGGTGGATGACATCCCTGACCGGGCCGAGGCGGTGAAGCGCATCTGGTCCGAGCTGGGCCTGGAGCCCGACCTGCGCATCATCCCCCCCGACGGCTGGGGCCAGCTTCCCTTTGAGGACAACAGCTTCGATCTGACCTGGAACTGGGCCGCGCTTTGGTATCTGCCCGACCCCGCGGCCTTGCTGCGGGAGCTGGTGCGCGTGAGCCGTAAGCTCGTGTTCGTGGCCATGCCCAATAACCTGCAAGTGGGCTATTGGATGCGAAAATACGTCCTGGACAAGGATTTCTTTCACACCGTGGATGAGCGCTGGGTCGATATCCAACGCATACGCTGGCATCTGCGCAATGAGGGCGTGGAGATCATCGCCAGCGGCGTGCTTGACGTCCCTCCCTGGCCCGATACGGTCATGCCCGCACACGAGGTGCTGCAACGTCTGGGCATCCGCAGCGAAAAGCTGGAAGACCAGTTCACGGGCGATAGTTGGGAGTGGAACACGATGGCCTATTACCTGGGTGAGCAGCCCGATCTCTACGACCGGGTGATCCGATACGCCTGGCTGGACCACGCGCGTCTGCCCTGGCAGATCAAATCGGTGTGGGCGCATCATCGCTGGCTGCTGGGTCGGGTTGGATGATGAAGGACGCTGAGGAGGAGGGAGTCATGACGAAACGCGTCTATTCGTTCGCGGATTTCCGAGCTCGCTTTCCCCAGTGCGACGGCTTTCTCGCGCTGAGCGAGCTGCGTCAACGGGAGTATCGCAGACTGGACCAGCAAGGGCATGTGTATCTCGACTACACGGGCGGGGGGCTCTATCCCGATCGGCTGGTGCGGGAGCACGCGGCCTTTCTCCGCAACGCGGTGTTGGGCAATCCCCACTCCCAAAACCCCGCCTCCCTGGCCTCTACCCATCTCATGCAGCAGGCCCGAGAGGATGTATTGCGCTATTTCCGGGCCGATCCCGATGAGTACACGGTCATTTTCACCGCCAATGCCAGCGCTGCATTGAAGCTGGTCGGGGAGAGTTATCCTTTCCAGCCGGGCAGCCACTTCTGCCTGGTGGCTGATAATCACAACTCGGTGCAGGGCGTCCGCGAGTTCGCCCGGCGCAAGGGCGCGCACATCACCTACGTCCCCTTGGATCCGCACAGCCTCTGCTGTCCTGACCTGCGTCCCTATCTCGAGAACTGGGATGAGACGAAGCCCAACCTGTTCGCTATGCCCGCCCAGTCCAATTTCTCGGGGGTGCAACACCCCCTCAGCGCCATCGAGCTGGCCCACGAGCTGGGATACGACGTCATCCTCGACGCGGCCGCATTCGTCCCCACCAACCGCCTGGACCTGAGCCAGGTGCATCCCGATTTCACGCCCATCTCCTTCTACAAGATGTTCGGGTATCCCACGGGTGTAGGGGCTCTGATCGCTCGCCGCGAGGCGCTGCGTAAGCTGGTGCGGCCCTGGTTTGGCGGGGGCGCGGTGCGGGCCTCGCTGGGCATGGTCACCAGCTTCGAGGACATCGCCCGCTTTCTCACTTTCCTCGGCTCCTATCTCGACCGCGCAGCGCCTCCCTCGCCCCACAGCGGGCCCAGATCCTGAACAGTGAAGTGAAGAGGGAAGGTCGTCGCCAGCTAGCCAACCGTGAACTGTGAACAGGCTTACGACGCATGACGAAGCGGGCCGCCCGCTACGCGGGCTGGCCCGTGATGTACGCTTCCATTTGATCCAGCAGGAAGGCTTGCTCCTCGATGATGGCCTTCACCACATCGCCGATGGAGATGACCCCCACCACCCTGCCCTCCTCCACCACAGGCAGATGACGGATGTGCTTCTCGGTCATGGAGGTCATGCACTGGTCGATGCTGTCCTCCGGGCTGACGGTCTCCACCTCCGCGGTCATGATCTCCTTCACGGGCGTATTTCTCGACGCCCGGCCTAGCAGCACCACTTTGCGGGCGTAATCCCGCTCCGAGAGAATGCCCCGCAACGCGTCGCCATCCATGACCAGCACCGCGCCGATGTCATGCTCTTTCATGGTTTTTAGCGCATCCAAGACCGTATCGTCGGGCGAGACCGCCCACACCTGATCGCCTTTCGCAGCGAGAATGTCCTTGACCTGAGTTTTCATAAGAGACTCCTCATTGAGTGGGGGTTGGACTGGAATGCGGTTGGGAAGGTGGTGTGATTGTCGTCGAAAGGACGCGTGGCTGTAAGCGCGAGGCGAACCATTTAACCAAAGCGTTCTTCCAGGATCGCGGCCAGGGTGGGTTGACCGATGGGTTGGAGTTCGTAGCGGACGCGCTGGCTGGGATGCTGGATGTCAATCACGCGGGCCAGGTCGATGGGCGTGCCCACGATGACCAGATCGCAGGGGACCTGGTTGATGGTGGCCTGGAGGTCGCGCAGTTGGGCCTCGCCGTAGCCCATGGCTGGAAGCGCCGGCCCTGTCTCAGGATATTTGGCGTAGGTTTCGACGATGGAGGCCGCGGCCCAGGGCCGCGGATCGACGATCTCGGCCGCGCCAAAGCGTTTGGCCGCGATGACGCCCGCGCCATAAGCCATGCCTCCGTGGGTCAGGGTGGGGCCATCCTCCACCACGAGCACGCGTTTGCCGCGAATCGCGGCCGGGTCATCCACGAAAATGGGGGACGCGGCGTCCACGACGACGGCGTCGGGGTTCAAGCGCTCGATGTTTCGGCGCACCCTCTGCACGTTGTCGAAATCTGCGGTGTCGATCTTGTTGATGACGATGACGTCGGCCATGCGCACGTTGGCCTCGCCCGGCCAATAGCGCATCTCATGCCCAGGCCGATGGGGGTCCGCCACTGTGATCTGCACATCGGGCCTGAAGAAGGGTAAATCATTGTTCCCGCCATCCCATAGCACGATGTCCGCCTCTTCCTCCGCCCGACGCAAAATGGCCTCATAATCCACGCCCGCGTACACCACCAGGCCCCGATCGAGATGCGGCTCATACTCCTCCCGTTCTTCGATGGTGCACTCGTGCCTGTCCAGGGCATCATACGTGGCGAAACGCTGCACCGCCTGCTTGCGCAAATCGCCATACGGCATGGGGTGGCGCACCACGACGACCTTCTTGCCCAGGGCCTGAAGGATGTCGGTGACATGACGCGTGGTCTGGCTCTTGCCGCAGCCGGTGCGGGCCGCGGTGATCGCTACCACCGGCTTGTTGCTCTCCAGCATCGTGCGCTTTCCACCCAGCAGCCAGAAATCCGCACCCGCGGCCGCGGTGCGCGATGCCAGGTGCATCACATACTCGTGGGAGACGTCACTGTAAGAGAAGACCGCCACATCGACATCCCTGTCTCGGATGATATCTTCCAGATCATCCTCGGACAGGATGGGAATGCCCTGGGGATACCCCTCGCCCGCGAGTTCGGGCGGATACAGTCGCCCCTCGATGTTGGGAATCTGGGTGGCGGTGAAGGCTGCGACCTCAAAATTCGGGTTGGCTCGAAAGTACACGTTGAAATTGTGAAAGTCGCGTCCCGCCGCGCCCAGAATGATGACGCGTTGTCTGTTCTTCGCCATTGAAGAACCTCCTTGTGGTGAGATGAACACATCAGGCGCCAGGCCCGTCGCCATCGACGCCTGCGGCTGCATCCTTGGAAGATCGAGGCGTCGCGGCCTCGCGCGGCTTGTATGCCATGCGGGCCATGAAAATGCCCAGGACATAGAGTCCAAGGAGGGGCATCATGACCAGGGACATGGTGAAAGGATCGGGCGTGGGAGTGATGACCGCGGCCAGGACCGCGATGATGACGACCGCATAGCGCCAGGTGCTCTGAAGCTGCTGGGGCGTGACGATTCCCAATCGGGCCAGGATGGCAATGACCAGAGGGATCTCGAAGGCCAGCCCCAGCCAGAACAGAAAGCTGAGCACGAAGTTCATGTACTCTCCGAAGGAATATTGGCTGATGGCCAGATCGGAGAGAAAGGTCTGTAAATAGCGCAGGGTGAAGGGGAGGACGATGAACGCGGCGAAGGCGACGCCCAGGGCGAACAATCCCGCGGCCAGGGGCAGCACCAGATACAAGCCCCGCTTCTCCCGCTCGGTCAGCCCCGGCACGATGAACGCGAAGATCTGATAGAGGATGAAAGGGCTGGCGATGATGGCCCCCAGGATGAGCCCCCCTTTGAGGTAGATGAAGATGGACTCGGTGGGCTTGAGCAATTGCAGCTCGCTGGCCCCCTGCAAGGGGGAGATCAGCACTTCGAGAAAGGGTTTGGCGAAAAACAGGCCGATGACGCCCCCCACAATCAGCGCCAGCGTTGCCTTCAACAACCGGCCGCGCAGTTCGAGCAGGTGTTCGATGATGGGTTGGGCGGGCTCTTCGGGCTCGGGCGCGGTGGGGGGCGTGGCCTGGAGCGACGGCGGCGCGGGCGGAGGGGATGCAGGCGTGAGCTCTTGCGGGCTGTGTCCGGTCTCAGCGGTCATGAATCCGTGCTATCGGAGGGGGATGCGGCGTTGGATGCGCGCTTTTTCGTCTGAGCGATGATCTTGACGGGATTCGCGGAGGGGGATCGGGCCTGGAACGCAGGGGTGGACCGCGCCTTGTTCTGAGGGGGAGTCAGCGCGCCGCCCGCCACAGGCGCCGCTCCCGGCCGGGATTCCGCCCTCCCCGAAGCTTTCGCGTCCAGGTCCAGGGATATCTTGGTCACCTGTTTCACCGGGTTAATGTCATCTGCAAGCTGCCGCAGCTCTTGCATGGGCTGTTGCAGCTCCTGGATGGGTTGCAGCTCTTCCGCGAACTGGCTGGTCATCTCATTCACCACCAGGCGGATCTGACGGATGATACGCCCGAATTCGCGCATGATCCTGGGCAGGCGCTCGGGACCCACCACGACCAGCACGAGGATGGTGATGAAGAGGAGTTCTCCCAGGCCGATGTTGAACATGTGCGATCTCGTCTTGGATTATCGATCCATGGACGCGCTGGCCTCGGCCAGGATGGTCGCCATCTCACCCTGTTGGCGGGTGGCTGCGCCCAACACGCCATTGATGAAGCGGGAACTGGTCTCCGCACCGAATTCCTTGGCCAGCTCCACCGCTTCATTGATCGCCACCTTGCTGGGCGTATCGTTGAAGTTCATCTCCCACAGGGCGATACGGAGGATGTTGCGATCGATGGTCGCGATCTGCGGAACAGGCCATTCCGGCGCGAAGTGGGCGATGACGCGATCCAGGTCATCTCGACGCGCCATCACACCTTCGATAATGGCTTGCAGCAAGCCAGTCGCGCCCGCGGGCAGAGGGGGATTGATGTCGCGCAGATGGCGCTGAAGGACCTGGCCGGGCGCGTGATCGGTGAGATCGATTTCGTAGAGGGCTTGAAGCGCAATCTGTCGTGCGCGGTGTCGTTGGGATTTCATGGAAAGACCACGTCTCCAATGGTGACATCGACGCGGGCGACCTGCATGCCCAGAATATGTTCGATATTGTGGGCGATTTCCTGTTGAAGCGCGGCGGCCAGGGCCATCATATTCACGCCCGGCGCCACATCCACAATCAGCGAGATGGTGACGGTGTTGTCGGCGACCACCGCCTCCACGCCTGCGGCAACGGCCTTGCGGCCCCTTGCCCCGGTGATATGAGATGGCCGCGCGCCCAATCCACGCACGCCCTCCATCGCCAGCGCGGTTTGGGCCACGACGGTGGTCAACACCTGGGGCGCGATGGTGATTCGGCCAGAGAGAGCTTGGGACATGGCGGGCGTAGAAAAGGAGAATGGATGGCAATGCCGCGTTTCAAGTATACCCGCCCGCGGCTAAAGCGCCAAACCGCCATCCACGGCGATGACCTGACCGGTGACGAAACTCGCCTCCTCTGAAGCCAGATACACCGCCAGCGCGGCCACATCCTCGGGCCGACCCAACCGCCGCACTGCGGTGTGCTCGATGATGCCCTGTCGCATCGCCTCATCCTCCAGCAGATAGTTGGTCAGATCCGTGGGCACGAAGCCAGGTGCGATGACGTTTACGGTGACGTTGCGCGGGCCCAGTTCCTTGGCCAGGCTCTTGGCCAGGCCGATCATCCCCGCTTTGGACGCGGCGTAGTTGCTCTGCCCGGCGTTGCCATACACTCCGGCCACGCTGGAGATGTAGATGATCCGACCCCAGCGCTGGCGCATCATCAACCGGGCCGCGGCCTTTGAACAATTCCACGCGCTTTTCAAATTCGTGCGGATGACCACATCCCAATCGGTCTCTGTCATCAATGCGATGACATTGTCGCGCGTGACGCCCGCATTGTTCACCAGGATATCCAACCTCCCGAGCTCCTTTTTGATGGCTTTGATCATCTCGCTGGCTTGCTGAAAATCGCTGACATCCGCTTGCACGGCTTTCGCCGCGCCGCCCGCGGCCTCGATGTCGGCCACGACCTGGCTGGCTGCGTCGGCGCTGTTGTTGTAATTGACGACGACCGTTGCGCCGGCCGCGGCGAGTTGGCGAGCGATGGTCGCGCCAATGCCGCGCGACGCGCCGGTGACGAGGGCGGTTTTGTCAGTCAGATCAAACATAGGGGCTCCTTGTGATGTGAGAGGATGCATGTGATGGATAATCGCGGGAGGATGGGGTTGCGCTCACTCACTGAGCGACGCCGCCACCTTTTGCACGTCCTCCCAGGTGACGACCGCGGGCATCTTGCGGAAGCGGCGGTCGATGCGCTTCATCAGGCCCGCCAGCACCTTGCCCGGCCCGAATTCGATGAAACGATCGTGGCCCTGATCGATGAGATAACGCATGGAAGCGGTCCATTGCACGGCGTTCTGGAGCTGTCCCACCAGCTCCTGGCGGATGGCGTCGACATCGGTCAAGGGTTTGGCGGTGATGTTGGCGATGACAGGAAAGGCCGGGGGCTGGATGTTGGCCTGGGCCACCGCGGCCGCGAATTCCTCCTGCACCGCGCCCATGAGGGGGCTATGCGCGGCAATGGAGACGGCCAGGCGCACGACCTTGCGCGCACCCGCCTCCTGCGCTCGGGCCATGGCCCGGTTCAGCGGGGCCTCATCCCCCGAGATGACCACTTGACCTGGACAGTTGTCGTTGGCGATGACGACGACGCCGTCGCCCTGGCTGCTGGCTTCTTGACAGATGGCCTCGATTTTCGCTGTATCCAAAGCGATGATCGCGGCCATGCCGCCGGGCGCGCGTTCCCCCGCCAGCTTCATCAGGCGACCGCGTTCCCGCACCAGGCGCAGCGCATCCTCGAAACTGAGCGCGCCCGCGGCTACCAGCGCGCTGTACTCGCCCAGGCTGTGGCCCGCCGCGGCCGCGGCTTCGATGGGATGGCCCAATTGCGCCTCCAACGCGCGTAGCGCGGCGATGCTGGCGGTGAGCAGTGCGGGCTGGACGTTGATGGTGTCGGTGAGCGCATCTTCCGGGCCTTCGAAACAGAGTTGGGAGAGAGAAAAGCCCAGGATGGCGTCGGCTTGCTGGAAGATGGCCGCAGCTGCGGGCGAATGTGCGACGATATCCGCGCCCATGCCCACTTCTTGCGAGCCTTGGCCGGGGAAGAGTAGGACGGGGTTTGTCATGGCGATGCTCCGGATGGCGAGGAGTAGGGTCTGTCGTCACTGAGTCAGTATCCAGTATGCAGTGTTCAGTATTCAGTAAACAGTCGCGCGGGTTGGAAGTCGCGCTGTCCATCCTCCTCTCATCGATCTCGGCGGGCCGTTGCCGTGGCGTCTTTCACGAAAGGACGCTGCCTACGCCTGGATCCCAGCCGATGCTGGGCGCGCCCAACAGGCCGCGGATGCGGTGGAGGATGTTATAAGCCACATCCTCTTTGCTCATCAAGGGCAGAGGTTCGATGGCTCCGTCTCGGGTGAGGATAGTCACCCGATTCGTGTCCACGCCAAAGCCCGCGTCGGGCGCGGTGACGTCGTTGACCACGATCATGTCCAGATTCTTTTTGCGCATCTTGGCCTGGGCGTTGGCGATGAGATCGGTGGTCTCCGCCGCAAATCCCACCACCAGCTTCGGCATGCCCAGCTCCCGACGCTTCTCCCCCACGGCCTTCAGCACGTCGGGCGTGCGCTCTAGGCGGATCTCCTCGCCCGCCCCCTTCTTCAGCTTCTGTGCGTGCGTGGTGACGGGACGAAAGTCGGCGATGGCCGCGGCGGAGATGAGGACGTCGGTCTTAGGCAGCAGCCGCAGCACCTCCCGCAACATGTCCTCGGCCTGCTCGGCGTGGATGGCGTTTACGCCGATGGGGGGATCCACGGTCATGGCGCCGTAGACCAGATTCACCTCCGCACCCAGGTCGCGGGCCATGCGAGCCAGGGCCACGCCCATCTTGCCGCTGGCCCGATTGCCCATGAATCGCACCGGGTCCACCCGCTCGCGCGTGCCGCCCGAGGTGATGGTGATGCGCATTCCCGACATGGGGCCCTGCTTCCGGCCCAGGATGATTCGGGCGTGCTCGACGATGACCTCGGGCTCGGCCATGCGACCCATGCCCATCGCGCCCGACGCCAGCCGGCCCGCTTCTGGGCCAATGATCGTGGCCCCGCGCGCTTTCAGCGTCGCCAGATTGGCCTGGGTGGCGGGATGCTCCCACATGTTCGTCTCCATGGCAGGAACCAGGAGGATGGGCGCGCGGGTGCTGAGCGCAGTGGCAGTGATGGGATCATCGGCCATGCCCTGGGCCAGCCGGGCCATGGTATGGGCGGTGAGGGGCGCGATGATGACCAGTTCGGCCTCATGGGCCAGGGTCACATGTCCGATCTTGTCGCCTTGATAGAGCTGCCACAGGTCCGTGATGGGCTGATGACCGCTCATCGCTCCGAAGGTGAGGGGGGCGACGAACTTCTGAGCGGCCTCGGTCATGAGCACGGTTACATGAGCCTGGCTCTTGACCAGCCGGGAGACGATCTCCACCGCTTTGTAAACGGCGATGCCGCCAGTGACGCCGAGGAGGATGCGTTTTTCTGCGAGGATGTTCATGAGCAATGTTCGCTGGATGCGCTTAAATCGACTGGTTGCAAAATTTTTCAACGTCCCTCACATTTTGTGCAAAGACCAGGCGCAGGCCGTGGAGGGTGAGATGGGGATCATGGCGGTCAATGGCGTGGGTGTGGGGGAGGATGGCGTCGGCCAGGCCACCCGTGGCCACAACCAGGGGCTTGTAGGGCGCGAGCGCGGCCTGGATTCGCTTCAGCAACCCCTCCACCAGGCTGACATATCCCAACACAATGCCCGATTGCATGGCGGTGATAGTGTCGTCGCCGATGGCCGCGGGAGGCGCGGCCAGGTCGATCCGTGGCAGCAACGCAGTTTTGCTTACCAGCGCATCGGACGCAGTGCGGAAGCCGGGCGCAATGGCCCCGCCTAGGAAATCCCCCTCCGGCCCGACCACATCGAACTTGGTGGCTGTGCCGAAATCGAGAGCAATCACGGGCGCGCCGAACGCAGCCCGAGCCGCGTACGCGTTGAGCAGCCGGTCTGCGCCCACGCGCTCCGGCTCCTTTACCCGCACGGGCATGTCTGCCAGCAGGCTTACGTGCATGATCCGCGGCTCCAGGCCCAGCCAGGCGCGGCTCATGCGCACCAGGGCCGCGGTCAGGGGCGGCGCCACCGAGCCAATGATGACGCCCTCCAGGTCGCGAGGCAAGGTGACGCCCGCGCGCCGCGCCGCGGAGGTGAGAAACACCCCCAGCTCATCTGCGGTCGCGTCCAGCCGCGAGGCCATGCGCCAGTGGTGAGCGAGGGCGTCTTGCTGAAACAGGCCGAAAACGATATTCGTATTGCCGACGTCGATGGCAAGAAGCATGCCCTCATTGTGAAGGAAAATGGCGCGGGCGTCAAGTTTGGATGGAATTCAACGGGCGAAGGGCTGCAGGTGCTTGCGGAAGTGGATTTCCAGGGCGTCGTAGTAGGCCTCCTCATGCTCCCGCAAGGTCTGGATGATGTCGTCACCGTACGCGTCCAGGGCGGAGCCGTAGGTGACGTGCAACACCTCCCGGGCGTCGAACTGATCGAGATAGGCGCCCAGCGCCTGATCGGGCGTGGCGGCGGGGTCGGGCAGGTTGCGCAGCTCGCCCGAGACGTGATAAGTGGCCCGATCGATGGGATAGCGTTCGATGGCCAGGGCCAGGATCTCCCGGAACAGCGCCGGATTCACCCGCGCGATGACTCGCAATGCCTCCAGATAGCTGGTTCCGGCCGTCTTCAGATGCACCACGCCTCGGGTCTGGCGGGCAAACGCGGGGTAGATGCTGAATTTGTCGGAGCCGGAATGAATGCTGAGCTTGTAGGGGCCCAGGTGACGGGCGATGGCCGCGTGCCGGGCCAGACTGTCCTCGAACGCGGCCAGGTCGCCGATGTAATCCACGCCCTTCTCGAATTCGCCCACATAGCGGGGGGCCAGGCTCACCCATTGCACCCCCAGCCGCTTCAACTCCCTGGCGAAGAAGAAATGCTCCTCGGGCGAGGTCACGGTCTCGGTCTCATCCACCGACACCTCCAGCTCGAAATCGTCGGTGAGCGAGGCCAGGCGCCGATACATGCGCGCGGTGTGGGCGATGGCCCGGCCATACTTCATCACGGCCCGCACCAGCACCTCGGGCGGGAACGCGATTTTGTAGCCCTCCACGTCGAAGGTCTTGTTCAGATAGCGGTCGTAGAGTTGCTCTTTGGTCAGGTCCAGGTCGGCCCAAGGGACGCTTTCATCCAGACCTGCGACCAAATCCTGCATGGGCGCGGCATGGGCGGCGTTGTTCACGTAGTCGCCAGGATCGATGGTGAAGAAGGTGTAGCCCGCGGCCACGCAGAGGTCGATGTCCTCGGGCCTCTTGAGATGATCCGCGTCCGCGCCGTAGCCTTCCAGCCAGCCCTCCTGGAAGACGCCCCACATGGCGTCATCGATGACCTGCTGGGGCGTGCGCCCGGTGCGCGCGTTCTCGCGCATGGATTGCTGGGCGAAGATAGGCGCCACGCCCGTTCCTCGCGCGGCGCGGGCATGGCCGGGCGTGGCCACGCCCAGGCGATCCCCCATGCCCGCACTGGTTTGCAAGCCCAGGCGACGGGGGCGCAGGTGGGGCAGGAGCGCCCGCAGGGACGCGGCGTGGGTCGCGTCCGTGGGAGCGACGGTCAACGCTCTGCCATCCTTCAGCGTCCGCGCCACGCCCTGGATGCCGGGCAGGGGCCGGGCGCTGAGGACGATCAGACGCTTGTCCAGGCCCTCTCTACCCAGGGCGAAAATGGCGTCTCGGGCGGAGATGACCGATTGGGGATACACGTGCATGCCCGTCAGCGTCGCCAGCCCACTGGTTGTCTGTTCAGATTGGGGAATAGGATCAGGGGTAGAATTGAATTCCATGATGATTATCAGCGATGTCTGTGAATGAAAATGGTTATTGGCATTGCATCTGGCGGCATGAAAGCCGAGGCATACATTGAGAACGGGCCAGACGCGCAAGTCGGGAACGTTTTCTCGCAGCCATGTCCAAGGTCGAGGATGTAGAGCCCGCCATCGAAGCAGATCGACGGGATGATACAGGGGAACTGGATGTGGAGAAGTTTTTGGCAGAAGCGAAGGCGTTGCGGGAAAAGGTGGCCAATGCATATCTCACAGCGGAGATACTGCGCAAAGCCAAAGAGGAAGGTCGACCGTAGCGTCGGCTCCTCACGCTTCACGCCTCACGCTTCAACCGATACAGCATCTCGCCCGCGTGGGGAACCAGGAGGATGCCTTCGTCCTCGCGGTTGGTGAAATCCGTGAGGTCGATGGTGGCGGGGTCGCGATAGTTGAGATTGACCCGCCGCACCCGCTCCTCGGGAATGCCTGTGGCCAGGGTCACGGTGACGCGCGGGCGTTCGACCCCGTTCTCGTAGGTTCCCATGCCCTTGAGATGGGTGGAGTGGGCCAGCACGCCCCAGGGATAATCCTTGAACTTATCCCATTGCTTCAAGAAGTAATCCCGCACGTGGTAGCCAATCTCGTCTAAGATCGCCCCATGGGTGTAGGAGATCTCGGTGATGTGAGGCGCATAGATGATGACCTCGCCACCGTCCGCGGCCACCGGTTCCAGCTTGTACATGCCCTTGGCCGCGGTCCAGATGTCGTCATACATCTCGGGCATGACTGAGAGGATCTGCTTGTAGGGCCGGTCCATCCAGATGATGTTGAGCTGGGCGGAGAGGTCCACCGCGGCTTCCCATGTCGGGCGCATCTCTCCGACATAGAGCCCGTGCAGCGCATCGCCCTGGACCACCTCCGCGATAAGCAGCGTGGGCGTGGGGATCATGGCCGCGGCCCGGTCGATCATGGCCCGGACGGGCGTCTCCTTCACCCCGATGATTTCGTACGAGGTGATGACCGCGCCCAACCAGTGGCTTACATGGATGATCTCACTGCCTCCGATGCCGGGGAAGAAGTATTTGGTCCCCCCCGAGAAGCCCGCGACCTCGTGGGGGAATACAGGGCCGCACACGACGAGTCGGTCGTAATCCAACACCATGCGATTGATGGTCACCGGCACGTCCATGCGGAGGAGATCGTTGCTGAGCTCAGCCAGCTCCTCCGCGGTGATGACGCCCAACTGGGCGAAGGTTTCGGGCTTCATCCACTCGTGGTTGAACACCCGCACATCTCCGTAAATCCCGGCTATCTCCGCCTCGGTCACGCCCAGATGCTTGAGGATGGCCTCCCGCGTCATGGGCTGGTGCGTGCCCAGGGCGATGAGGAAATCCAGCGCCTTGACGCGGCCGTTCAGCGCTTCGTGGATGAGGCGAAACATAAGGGGCATGGGCCCGCTGCGGGTGCTGTCGGGGATGATGACGAGGACGCGTTGGCCCTCCAGCCGGGCGTCCGCCAGCCCGCGGGCGATGATCTCGCGGGCGTCATCCTCTGTGAGAATGGTGCGCATATCGCCTTTGCCAATCATGGTGGAAAACCTCGCGAAAAATCGCCAAGGCGCAAAGGGGAAAAGAAATCTTAGCGTTCTTTGCGTCTTGGCATGAGTTTACACCCCGCTGAACGCGGAGAAGCCACCATCGATGGGCAGAACCACGCCCGTCACGAACGCGGACGCGGGGGAGAGCAGCCACAATACCGCGCCCAACAGGTCGTCGGGGTCGCCAAAGCGGCCCGCGGGCGTGTGATCGATGATGGTCCGACCGCGCGGGGTGAGATTCTCCTCCTCGTCCAGCAGGAGGAAGCGGTTCTGTTCGGTGAGGAAGAAGCCGGGCGCGATGGCGTTGACCCGTAGGTTGGGCGTGTATTCCTGGGCCAGGTGCACCGCCAGCCATTGGGTAAAGTTGCTGACCGCAGCCTTGGCTGCGGAGTAGGCGGGGATGCGGGTGAGAGGCCGGAATGCGTTCATGGAGGAGACGTTGAGAATGACGCCTTCGCCCTGCTCCGCCATGACCTTGCCGAACACCTGGCTGGGCAGCAACGTGCCGATGAAGTTCAGGTTGAAGACCCATTGGAACGCGTCCTGGGGCAGGTCGAAGAAGCTGAGGTCGGGGGAGGTGGTGGCCTGGGCCTTGTTGCCGCCCGCGCCGTTGATGAGCGCGTCGATGCGGCCATAGCGGGCAAGGATGGCGTCCCGGGCCGCTTCCAGGCTGGCTTTGTCCAGCACATCCGCTTTCAGGGCGATGGCGTCGCCCCCAGCCGCGGTGATGTCGTCGGCCACGGCCTGAGCCTTTTCGAGGAAGAGGTCGAGGATGGCGATTTTCGCGCCTTCGGACGCGAGACCGCGGGCCATCGCGCCCACCAGCACGCCCCCGCCGCCCGTGGCGACGATGACCTTGCCGGCGATGTGGAAGGTGGAGAGGATGTTATGCGTTGGCATGGCGAGACTCCGGTGGAAATAGAGAGATGAAGGGGATTTTGGTATTGAGCACACGTGTGAGCAATCGATTT
>DUEQ01000063.1 GCA_011192085.1 Caldilineae bacterium | reverse complement strand
CCAGATTCTCAATTTAGCGGGTTGGGTGCTTGAAACGCCGCCGGATCAGGGATCCGGCTCTGTGCGTTATGACGGATCGTGATGTACTGAGCAATGTTTGAACGCGTGGATGATTCGGGCTCTATGCGTCGCTCATTCGTCGCCCTCCATAGCGCCCAGCACCATGAGCAGGGCATTGCCCTCCACGCTCTGCCCGACTTCGATGGCGATATCGCGCACCACGCCCGCTCGCGGGGCCCGGATCTCATTCTCCATCTTCATCGCCTCCAGGATGACCAGCGGCTGGTTGATTTCCACCGCCTGACCATCCTCCACCAGCACCTTCACCACCAGGCCCGGAATGGGGGCGGTAATGGCCAGATCGCCACTCCCCGCGGAGACGTCGGACCGGGCGCTTTCCATCCGCAGGCGCCGTTCATCCGCGACATCCACGATAAAGGTCTGCGCCCCAACGGTTACGCGATACCCGCGCGGCTGCTCCTCCACAACCAGCTCGTAAGACCGATGGTTCATGAGCAGGGAATACAGTCCCAGCGGGTCCACTTGCAGCAAATCCGCTTCCACGGGGTCGCCATCCAAGCTCAGGCTGCCGTCGGGAGCGATGTCGATTTCAAAGGTGATTCCATCAACTTGGGCGAGGTATTTCATGGGGATTGGAGGCTGGAGATTGGAGACTAAGGGATTGGAGTTGAGAGGCTGTTATGCACGTTGACGTCAGAGCATGTCATCTGTCGCGTCGTGGCGCTTTCAATGCGCCGCAGATAACTCTGTGTTAATCTGTCGTATCAGCGTCATCCGCGGGGAATTAGAAGGCGCTCGACGTGGACATCGTCATGGAACAGTGGGGAAATTGGTAACGGGCTCTAGGGGATAAGCAGCATGGGTTTTGCCACCATCGTTACGCCAGCCACCGCAGGCCTTCCAGCAGTGCGGCTTTGCGCCAGGTTGAGACGCCATCCGCCCGCCCGCCGTCGTGGGTGAAGGTGACGGCCTGCTGTCCTCGTTCATGGAGCAGCATGGCCGAGATCAGCGCCGCGATCCGGCGATATTCTTCGATGTCGTCGGTGACGGGCGGCGAGTGGGTCTCCAGGAAACGGGTGTCAAACTGACCCCACTGGAAGCGGGGCGTATCCATCAGGCCCAGATGGAAGGGGATGGAGGTCTTCACGCCCGCGATGCGATACTCCATCAGGGCCCGACGCAGGCGCAGGATGGCTTCGGCCCGGTTGTCGCCATAGGCGATGAGTTTGGCGATCATGGGGTCGTAATAGAGCCCCACCTCCATGCCCACGTAGATGCCCGATTCCACGCGGATGCCCGGGCCGGTGGGCTCGCGCAGGGCCACGACTTTGCCCGTGGAGGGCATGAAGTTGTTGTCCGGGTCCTCTGCGGTGATGCGGGCCTCGATGGCCCATCCCTTCATGGTCACATCCTCCTGACGAAGGCGCAGCCGCCGACCGTCCGCGATCGCGATCATCTCCTTGACGATGTCCACGCCGGTGACCATCTCGGTGACGGGGTGCTCCACCTGTAAGCGGGTGTTCATCTCCAGGAAGTAGAAGTTCTTGTCCTTGTCCAGCAGGAATTCCACCGTGCCTGCAGAGACGTAGTTCACAGCTTTGGCCGCGGCTACGGCCACCGCGCCCATGCGCGCCCGCAGGTCGTCATCCACCGCCACCGACGGGCTCTCCTCCACGAGCTTCTGATGCCGCCGCTGGATGGAGCATTCCCGCTCGCCCAGGTGGATGACGTTGCCGTGCATGTCGGCCAGGATCTGGATCTCCACGTGCCGGGCGCCCTCCACCACCTTCTCCAGGTAGATGGTGTCGTCGCCAAAAGCTTTGAGGGATTCCCGCCGCGCGGCCGCGAGGGAGGATTTCAGGTCTTCGGGCTTGTAGACCATGCGCATGCCCTTGCCTCCGCCCCCGGCGCTGGCCTTGACCAGGACGGGGTAGCCGATCTCCTCGGCCGCGGCCAGGAGTTCGTCGTCGCTGAGACCCGCGGGCGTGCCGGGGATGAGGGGGACGCCCGCTTTGGCCACTGTCTCGCGGGCCGTGACTTTGTCGCCCATGGCCGCGATGGCCTCGGGCGTGGGGCCGATGAAGACAACGCCCGCGTCGCGGCAGGCCGCGGCGAATTCTGCGTTCTCGGCCAGAAAGCCGTAGCCGGGATGGATGGCGTCTGCACCGGCTTGTCGCGCAATGTCGATGATCTTGTCCCCGCGCAGATAGCTTTCGCTCGCGGGCGGCGGGCCGATGCGATAGGCCTCGTCCGCGTAGCGCACATGCAACGCGCTGCGGTCCGCGTCGGAGTAAATGGCTATGGTCTGGATGCCCCGTTCCTGGCAGGCGCGGATGATGCGGAGGGCGATTTCGCCGCGATTGGCGATGAGGATTTTTTGGAACATAGGCTTGGATGAAGGGAATGCAGATTGCGTTGATGAGGAGAAGTGTTGTCCAGTATTCGGTGGAAAAGCGCTCCCCCTGAATACGGATAAAAACGCATCACCTGCGGGTGCGCAGCGTGAGCAGCACTTGATCTGGCTCAAAGGGCTCGGGCGGCAGGGAGGTCACAGACTGACTGAGCCCAAAGCCCGGGCCCGGATGCAGAAACAGACGCTGGATCTCCTCCGCCACGACCTGGAGGGGCTGGCCCAGGGGCAGGTCCAGGGAATCTTCCCACACCAGAGAGAGGTTGGCGATGCCATACACCCAATCTCCCTCTTCCACATCGGGCGGGAGTTCGCCGAAGGTGGAGGCCAGAAGGGTGATGGGCGCGGGCGTGTCCAGGAGGAGGTAGGCGATGGTCAGGTCATCCTCTTCCCACACGAAACGGCGTCGCACTCGCCCCGCGAAGGCATGCCGCGCGCCTTCGATCTGTACGAGAGTGGGTTGGATGACGTCGGTTGCCCGGTCGAACCAGCCCGCGGGGTCGTCGTAGGTCGCCTGCCCCAACATATCGGTGGCGATCATGATGTTGAAAGACGCGCCCACCTCGACGCCCAGGTAGTTGCGGGCGGCGAAGGCGTGGGAAGAGAGGTTGAGCGTAAGGTTCATCTTAGCTTATTTGCGACGAGATCGAGGACGATGGGAGCGTCGTCGGCCCGACTTCTTCCTGGCCGCAGGTTTGGCCTTCTCCCGCGCCTCGGGCTCGCCCAGGGGCTTGTGCAGCGCGTCGTGGTAGAAGTCGTCCACCAGCATGGCCAGCAGGTCCAGACCGTGGTCCGTCTGGATGAGTTCCTGGATCATGGGCGCGAAACGGCGCATGCGCTCGACCTGAAGTTTGTCCCGGTCGCGAAGCTTGGCCTCCAGCAGCACAATGGCCCGCTCCGACACGACCGCGGCTACGTTCTCATCGGAGGGCGCCTCCCGCTCCTGCATGTGGATGTCGTAGCGGCGGGCGATATCCCGCAGCTTACGGGCTTCGAGCTGATTGACCAAGGAGATGGCCACGCCCGCGGCCCCGGCCCGGCCCGTGCGCCCCGCCCGATGGATGTAATCCTCCGCGTCCTCGGGCGGCTCGTAGAGAAAGACGTGGGAAAGCGCGGGGATATCGATGCCGCGAGACGCAACGTCGGTGGCGACCAGAAACCGGAGCTCACCCCGGCGCACCCGGTCCAGCACCCGCTCCCGGGCCTTCTGCGAGAGATCGGAGCTCAGCTCCGCCGCGTCGTAGCCGAAGCGGTTGAGCACCGTGGCTACGTAATGCACCTTGTTGCGGGTGTTGCAGAAGATGAGCGCAGACTCGGGGTTCTCCACCTCGATGATGCGCACCAGGCTGCGGTCTTTGTCCATGCCCGGCACGATGTAGAAGATGTGCTCCGTCTCCACCACGTGCACATGGTCGCTGCTGAGGCTGAGATGCACCGGCTCATGCAAGAATTCCTGGGCCAAACGCAGCACTCTTGGGGGAAAGGTGGCCGAGAACATGGCGGTGTTGATGTGGCGATCGCGAGGCAGATAGTCGCGCACCGCCCGCATGTCGGGATAAAAGCCCATGGAAAGCATGCGATCCGCCTCATCGAAGATGAGCATGCGCAAGCGGTCGAGGGAGAGATTGCGCTTGAGGAGATGATCGAGAATGCGGCCGGGCGTGCCCACGACGAGGTGCGCGCCCTGCTTGAACGCGGTGATCTGGGGGCCGTAGCTGGCCCCGCCATAGACCGCAATGGTGCGGACGTCGCTATCTCCGGCCAACATCGCCGCCTCATGCGCGACCTGCTTGGCCAGTTCCCGAGTGGGGACGAGGATCAGCACCTGGCAGCGCTTTTGTTGGGGATCGATGCGATCCAAGGCGGGCAACAGAAACGCGCCCGTTTTGCCGCTGCCGGTGTGGGATTGCACCAGCACGTCCTTGCCCGCGAGCAGGTAGGGCATGGACTTCGCCTGCACGGGCATGAGCTCCGTCCATCCTGCGCGAGCCGCGGCAGTTTGCAGGCGTTCGGGCAGATCTTGTAGTGTAATTTCAGGCAGGTCTTGTGGAGTCGTTTTATCTTCGTTCGATGATTTTTCTGTCATAACAGTTGTTGTTTTGACGATGGACGGAAGAGGGCCTCGTCTATCGTCTACGCTCTATCGTCATCAAAGTGGGATATTCCCGTGCTTCTTCCATGGGTTCGTATCCCGCTTGTTGCGCAGCATGTCCAGCGCGTTGATGAGCCGCGGACGGGTTTCGTGGGGGATGATGACGTCGTCGATGAAACCCCAGGACGCGGCGACGTAGGGGTTGGCGAATTTCTGGCGGTATTCCTCCACCAACCGGGCTTTTTCCGCCTCGGGGTCTTTGGCCTGGGCGAGCTGGCGGTGATAGATGATTTTGACCGCGCCATCGGGCCCCATGACCGCGATCTCGGCCGAAGGCCAGGCGAAGACCAGGTCCGCCCGGATGTGACGGGAGTTCATCACGTCGTAAGCGCCGCCATAAGCTTTGCGCGTAATGACGGTGACCTTGGGCACGGTGGCCTCTGCGAATGCGTAGAGGAGCTTGGCCCCATGGCGGATGATGCCGCCGTGCTCCTGATCGGTGCCGGGCATGAAGCCTGGCACATCCTCGAGGACGACCAGGGGGATGTTGAACGCGTCGCAGAAGCGCACGAAGCGGGCGGCCTTGGTGGAAGAGTCGATATCGAGCACGCCTGCCAGCACCAGGGGTTGTTGGGCCACGATACCCACACTGCGCCCGCCCAATCGGGCGAAGCCCACGATGATGTTCTGGGCCCAATGCTCGTGCACCTCGAAGAAGATGCCATCATCCACCACCCGCTTGATGATCTCCTTCATGTCGTAAGGTTTGTTGGGGTTGTCGGGGATGATGTCATCCAGCTCCTCGTCCTGCCGCATGGGGTCGTCGGTGGGCGGGACATAAGGCGGGTCTTCGAGGTTGTTTTGGGGGATGTAGGAAAGGAGCTGCTGGGCGATGAAGAGCGCATCTTCCTCGCTTTTGGCCACAAAATGGGCGACGCCGCTCTTCCGGGCGTGGGTGTAGGCCCCGCCCAGTTCCTCGAAGGTGACATCTTCGTGGGTGACGGTTTTGACCACCTCGGGCCCGGTGATGAACATGTGGGAGGTTTTATCCACCATGATGATGAAATCGGTAATGGCGGGGGAGTAGACCGCACCCCCCGCGCACGGGCCCATGATCAGCGAAATCTGCGGCACGACGCCCGAGGCCAGGGTGTTGCGCAGGAAGATGTCTGCATAGCCGCCCAGGGAGACGACTCCCTCCTGGATGCGAGCCCCGCCCGAGTCGTTCAGCCCGATGACAGGCGCGCCATTTTTCATGGCCATGTCCATGATCTTAACGATCTTCTCCGCGTGGGCCTTGGAAAGCGAGCCGCCGAACACGGTGAAATCCTGCGAGAAGACATACACCAACCGTCCATCGATGGTGCCGTAGCCGGTGACCACGCCATCGCCCAGGGGCCGGTTCTTCTCCAGGCCGAAATCATAGATGCGGTGCTTCACATAGGCGTCGAGCTCGCGGAACGAGCCCTTGTCCAGCAGCAGGTCCAGGCGTTCGCGGGCGGTCATCTTGCCCTTCTCGTGTTGACGACGAATGCGTTCCTCGCCGCCCCCTAACAGCGTCTTCTCCCGCATTTGGCGGAGCAATTCGATCCGTTCTTTGTTGGTGGTCATGCCCTGTACTCGCTGAATGATGAAGAGTGTCGCGGTTTTCGACTATCCTCAACATCCCACGCTGCGGCCACTGCGGCCAAAGCCGCGCCAACGCCGAACGCGGCCAAAAAGAACCCTGCCGTCACTATCTCT
>DUEQ01000062.1 GCA_011192085.1 Caldilineae bacterium | reverse complement strand
GGGGCAGGGGGAGGGGAAGATCGAGGTCGCCGGCCCTGAAGGCCGTGGGGGTGGCGAACCCAAGCTCCACTTCCTTGGAGGATGCGGTCCCGAAGAACTCCTCCCAACGGCATTTCCCGCCCCACGGGGCTCCGGCGGAAAGGGAGACGGGCTCCAGGAAGCGGCGGCCGAGCTTGAGGGGGATGCCCCCACGTCCCTCCCACCTTTCCCAAAACCGTAAGAACAGCTCGGGCGCGAGGATGGAGACGCGCAGGGTCAGTTTGTCCGTGGCCGCGGGATTGCCCAGGGGGTGAAGGGTGAAAGGCCGCTGGCCCAGGTGGGGGATGTGGAGGAGTTCTCCTAGGGCGCGATCGCCCCGGTTGACGAATCCCAAGAAGGCTGCGTGCAACTCCTCGGGAGTGACATCCCGCAGGGCGCTAGGGCTATGAAACTGCACCACCACTGCATATGGGCCTTGGCTCATCCTCCCCGCTCCCTCCGCGCTCTATCTCGAACGATCTGTAGGTCGATGATCTCAGCCACCTCGAACTTAGGCGGTACGGCTCCTTCCACGGGTTTGATACGCAGGATGGGAGGGAAGTAACCCATCCTGCCGTGGAGCTCCGCGACAAGCGTAACCGCGCTGAAGTTCAGCGCCGGGGGGTTCACGAGGATCGGAAGGGTTTGCCACTCTTCTGAGGAGAGGCCGACTCGATCCGCCAAGGTCTTGACCTGGAGCAGCAGCGGCTCCTCGGGGTCGATGTGACTGTCGACGGCGATGACCCGGCCCACGGGCTGACCTGTTAGCTCTTCAATTTTCTTTAAGTGCTCCTCGGTGAGCGTATGGGCGAAATTGAGCACAAGCATAAGACTACCCTCCTAACGTTTCGAAAACTTGCTTTTGAAGGCGCGCCCGATCTTCCGAGGACAAGCTCGGGTTCTTTCCGGTGAACGAGGGCAGCTCGACCACTCTTATTCTCCAAGCTTGGGCCAACTCCCGGAGGTTAGTGAGGGTCTTATCCCATCGTCGGTTGATCGCTAGAATCTTCGTGGTATAGGTACCGAGGTACCGCTGTTCGCACGCTGCGTTGAGCTCGCGCAAACCGTCTTTCTTCCTAGCAGCTCCTCCGGTCTTCGCTTGGATCACGCCCACTTGGTTCGCGTGCCGCACGACCAGATCGACCTCCAGGGCCCCGGCGAGCACGGCCCCTACTTTCACCTCCAGTCCCGTCCCTTCCAGCGCCTCGGCGATGGCGCGCTCAAACCGGCCGCCAAAAGCCGATCCCGGTTGCTTCAGCCTGTAATCACCCACGTGAGCTCGCAAATAGTCGTCGATGGTGATGAGCGTGGGTAAGAGTTCATCGGCCTCTTTGTAGTACTCCCCGTCCTGAAACGAGTATCGGTAAAGGCGTGACCGCTTGCCCTCGCTCTGCAGATACAGAAACGAGGCTTTCAGTTTCGTGGCCAGCTGATGGGCGGCGAGGCTCATCGGCTTAGTCCCGCCGGTGAGGTTGAAGACCCATTCCCCCCTGGGCTGTCCTCGGGTTTTCAAGACTTTTCGTAATGTTTCTCGAATCTTCTGGATGTCAAACGCATCGTCGATCGTGAGGTGATCGACCGCAATCTCGGAGCGGAGGAGATCTTCCAGCCTCCGAGCCACCGCGTGAGTGTGGTCCGTGCTCACCAGCACGGCCTCTTTTGGCCTCTCATGACGCAGGACAAGAAGGTTGGGGATCGGTTGCTCCCCGATGAGACTGATCATGACCGTCATGCGGCTTCACCCCTCTTTAGCTCCATGATAAGACCTCAACAGTATAGAGATTCCGGCCGACTTCGGTCTGAGGAGGTTGCCCTAAAGGGACTTGGGTCATGCTCCCTTATCCAACCAGCGCCCCATCTCTTGGGCGGCGCGTCGAAGTTGTCCTTCGGTTTGGGCAGTGGTGGTCAGGCGAAAACCGATTCCCCGCACGCGACGCCCTGGGAGGAAAACGGTGAGTTTATCCGGAGGTTCCAGTTTGACCTTCGGTTGCCCCTCCCTCCAGCCGATGTCTTCTATCCGCTTTACGAATAGGAACCGATTGGCGATGCGGTCTGCCCATTTGCGGGTTTCCTCAACCTCCTTTGGCTCACGCCTTGACAAGCTTAATTCGCACTCTTCCTCTCTCGGATC
>DUEQ01000061.1 GCA_011192085.1 Caldilineae bacterium | reverse complement strand
GGCGCTGATTCCCGAAAATCTGGTGGAGGACTTTGGCAATCAGAACCTGCTCAGCCATCAGACGACCCGCGCGCTTTACAATGCTCTGGAAGGCCACACCGACGACCTGACCGCTCGGCTGTTCGAGCAGTGGAAACTCTTTTTTGGGGAGACCGCCGGCGCGGACGCGGCAGCCGGCGAACTGAAGCACAAAAAGGAACTGCGCGCCTTCGCCCGTGGCATGGGGCTGCGCGGCGGCCAGGTGGATATGCCGCGTTTCCTGTTCGCCCTGCACACCTACTTTTCCTTCCTGGTCAAAAACATCGCCCGGCTGGTGTTGCAGGCTTACGCCGGCGGTGGGCTGGGCACCACCCCGCTGACCACCATCGCCAACCTGCAGGGAGTAGCCCTGCGCCGCGAATTGCACTACCTGGAAAGCGGCGACCTTTTCCGCAATCTGGGCATCAAGAACCTGCTGGAGGGGGATTTTTTCTCCTGGTATCTGGATGCCTGGAACGCGGAAATCGAAGATGCGTTGCGCCAGGTGCTGGCCCGGTTGGCCGAGTACAACCCGGTCACGGTGCAGGATGATCCCCACAGCGCTCGCGACCTGCTGAAAAAACTCTACCACTATCTGCTGCCGCGCGAGATCCGCCACGACCTGGGCGAATTCTACACCCCCGACTGGCTGGCCGAGCGCCTGCTGACGCAACTGGGCGAGCCATTGTTCCAAATGCCGAGGCCGGGCGCCCGCATCCCCACGCCCAACAAGCGCCTGCTGGACCCGGCCTGCGGCTCCGGCACCTTTCTGGTGCTGGCCATTCGCTCCTTGAAGGCCAACTGTTTTCAGGCCGGCCTGGCTGAGGCGGATACGTTGGATATCATTCTCAACAACGTCGCCGGCATTGACCTCAACCCGCTGGCGGTGATGGCCGCCCGCGTCAACTTCCTGCTGGCCATCGCCGACCTGCTGCCCTACCGCCGCCGCGAGGTGGAAATTCCGGTCTATCTGGCCGACAGCATCCTCACCCCCACCGCAGGCAGGGAACTGTTTGAGCAGAACCGCCGCATCCTGGAAACCGCCGTCGGCCCGCTGCCTGTGCCCGAAGCAGTGGACAGCCGCGCAGCGATGGAACACCTGACCGACCGGCTGGAGGAATATGTGCGCGGGGATTTCGACACCGAAACCTTTCTGGATCACTGCAAACAGGAGATCCCCGACCTGGCAGGAGCCGATCACGCCGAGGTTGTGTTGACCGAACTGTACGAAAAACTGCGCCGCCTGCACCGTCAGGGGCTGGACGGCATCTGGGCGCGGGTGCTCAAGAACGCCTTCATGCCCCTCTTCCTGCAACCCTTCGACTACGTGGTTGGCAACCCACCGTGGATCAACTGGGAGAGCCTGCCGCAAGGCTACCGCCGACAGGTCGCCCCGCTTTGGCAACATTACGCCCTTTTTCAGCATAAAGGCTTTGATGCCATTCTTGGAAAAGCCAAGGATGACCTTTCCGCTTTGATGACTTATGTGGCCGCCGATCGCTACCTGAAAGAGGGCGGCAAACTGGCCTTTGTCATCACCCAGAGCGTGTGGAAGACGGCCGGCGGCGGTCAGGGCTTCCGCCGCTTTCGCCTTGGCGAGGACGGGCTATTCCTGCGCGTGCTGCACGTGGACGATTTGAGCAGCCTGCAGGTCTTCGAAGGGGCAAGCACGCGCACCAGCGTCTTTGTGTTGCAGAAGGGCGCGCCAACCCGCTACCCCGTGCCCTACACCTTCTGGAAAAAGACCACCCGTGGCAAAGGATTGGATTACGACAGCACCCTGGACGAGGTGATGAGCCAGACCAAACGTCTCCAGTTCCACGCCCAACCGGTGGGCGCTAGCGACCCCACCAGCGCCTGGCTGACCGCCCGTCGTAAGGCCCTGGACGCCGTGCGCAAGGTGCTGGGGCAGTCGGATTACCGGGCTCGCGCGGGGGTGACGACTTGGGCCAATGCCGTGTACTGGTTGGAGATCCTGGCCGGGCGTCCCGACGGCCTGTTGGTGGTGCGCAACGTGACCGAGGGGGCCAAGCGCAAGGTGGAAGCCATCACTACCGAACTGGAGCCGGACCTGGTCTATCCCCTGCTGCGCGGGCGGGACGTGCGCCGCTGGCAGGCAACGCCGACCTACCATATTCTGCTCACTCATCGCCAGGGTGAGCGACTGAACGCCATCCCGGAAAGGGAAATACAGTTACACTACCCTAAGTCCTGGGCCTACCTGAAGCGTTTCGAGGGGCCGCTGCGAGAGCGCTCCGGCTTTAAACGCTACTTCACCCGCAAGCGGGGAAAACAGGTCATCGAAACCGGGCCGTTTTACTCCATGTTCAACGTCGGCGATTACACCTTCGCCCCCTGGAAGGTGGTGTGGCC
>DUEQ01000060.1 GCA_011192085.1 Caldilineae bacterium | reverse complement strand
CCCATTCCGAAAGGACATCGTACAAGCAATAATGAGGCTATGACCATGCTTCTAAGCCCCTCTCGCCCGGTCGGCATTGTCGGCTACGGCGTTTATATTCCCCGCTATCGCCTGCCCGCGACCGAGGTCTCCAAGCAGTGGACCGGCGGCGCGGGGGGCGCGCCCATCAAGGAAAAGGCGGTCCCTGGCCTGGATGAGGACACCGCCACCATCGCCATTGAAGCCGCGCGCAATGCGCTGGCCCGCGCGGGACTGGCGGGCCGCGACCTGCGGGCCATCTGGGTGGGCAGCGAAAGCCATCCCTACGCGGTGAAGCCCACATCCACCATCGTGGCCGAGGCCATCGACGCGGCGCCCCTGCTCCAGGCGGGCGACTGGGAGTTCGCATGCAAGGCGGGCACCGAGGCAGTTATCGCCGCGGTGGGCCTGGTGGGCTCAGGCATGGCCGATTACGCCATGGGCATTGGCGCGGACACCGCGCAGGGCCGCCCTGGCGACGCTCTGGAATACACCGCGGCAGCGGGGGGCGCGGCTCTCATCATCGGCCCTGCGCACGAGGCCCTGGCCCGTTTCGAGGGCTCCCTCTCCTACGTCACCGACACCCCGGACTTCTGGCGGCGTCCCGGCGCGGAGTATCCCTCCCATGGCATGCGTTTCACTGGCGATCCCGCGTATTTCGAGCATGTGGTTACCGCGGGCAGATTGCTCATGGAGCAGATGAACCGCACCGCGGCCGATTATCGCTACGTCATCCTCCATCAACCCAACGTCAAATTCCCCAGCCGGGCCGCGAAGATGCTGGGGTTCAAGCCGGAGCAGGTGGAGAGGGGCCTGTTGTCGGGAATCATCGGCAACACCTACTCGGGTGCGTCCTTGGTGGGGCTCACCGCGGTGCTGGATGAGGCCCAGCCAGGCGATCGCATCCTGGTGGTTTCCTTCGGATCGGGCGCGGGCAGCGACGCCATCTCCCTGGAAGTCACCGACAAAATCGAGGAGCGACGCCATCTCGCACCCTCCACGAAGCAATATATCGAGCGGCGGGTGGTCATCGACTACGCCACCTACCTCCGCTTCCGCGGCAAAATCAAGATGAAGTAGGCGTCAAGCGTCCAACGTCATGGAATGGTCATTGAAATGATTGACGTTTGACGTCGTCCGCAAGTGCATTCAAATACATGAAAAGCAAAAGGACATCGTTTCATGCGAGACGTTGCAATCGTTGGCATCGGACAAACGCCCGTGGGCGAGTTGTGGGATAAATCCCTGCGCCATCTGGGCTATGACGCGATCCGCGCGGCTATGGCGGACGCGGGCATCGAGAGGGCAGACGCGCTCTACGTGGGCAATATGCTCTCGGGCGAGCTCAGCGGCCAGGAGCATCTGGCCACGCTCATCGCCGATTTCGCGGGCCTGCGAGGCATCGAGGCGGCCAAGATCGAGGCGGCCTGCGCCTCGGGCGCGGCTGCGATGCGCGTGGGCGTGCTGGCAGTGGCCAGCGGCATGATGGATACGGTCATCGTGGCTGGGGTGGAGAAGATGACCGACACCCTGCCCGCGGAGACCACTGCGGGCCTGGCCATGGCCGCGGATCAGGATTACGAGGCCGCGGAGGGCGCGACCTTCGTCGCCCTTAACGCCATGATCATGCGCCGTTACATGTACGAATACGGCGTGAGCAAGGCCGATTTCGCGCCCTTCCCCATCATCGCTCACGAAAACGGGATGACCAACCCCAACGCCATGTTCCACATCAAGCTCACGCCCGCACGCTATGAAAAAGCCCCAGCCGTGGCTCCTCCCATCAACGTGATGGACAGTTCGCCCATCTGCGATGGCGCTGCTGCGGTGGCGCTCATGCCTTACGAGCGAGCTCGGGAGTTCGGGCAGGGCAAGCGTCTGGTGCGGGTGGCCGCTAGCGTCTCCGTCACCGACACCCTGGCTGTGCACGACCGCCATGACCCGCTATGGCTGGAAGCCGCGTACATCTCCAGCCATAAGGCTTACGCGCTCGCGGGCCTCACGCCCAACGATATTGACTTCTTCGAGCTGCACGATGCGTTCAGCATCATGGCCGCGATGTCGCTGGAGGCCAGCGGCTTCGCACCCAGGGGCAAGGCCCTGGAACTGGCCGCGTCGGGCGCGCTGGCCCGAGATGGCCGCCTGCCCATCAACACCATGGGCGGGCTCAAGGCCCGCGGGCACCCCGTGGGCGCGACGGGCGTGTATCAGATCGTGGAGGCGGTGATGCAATTGCGGGGCGAGGCTGGCGCGAACCAGCTCGACCATGCGCACATCGCCATGACCCAGAACATCGGCGGCTCGGGCGCGACCATCCTCACCCACATCCTCGTGGGCGAGGAGTGAAGCCGCCATAGAGGTGACGCGATGGCCAGCATGATCCTCACCATCTCCAAAAAGCCATCAGGCCCGCGGCCGCTGGATATCCGTCGCGACCTGAAGCAGGTGGTCGCTCTCATCGAGGAAACGTTCGGACCGGAGCTGGACGCGGCGGGCTGGGCTGCATTGCGAGAATTGCGGATGACAGCGGTGTTGAGCCCTTTGTTGGGGCTGCTGTCGCCGCCCGGACAGCGCCTCAACGAT
Organism: Caldilineae bacterium; assembly: GCA_011192085.1. Lineage (GTDB taxonomy): Bacteria > Chloroflexota > Anaerolineae > J102 > J102 > M2005. Next base: position 1,261 of record DUEQ01000060.1, on the reverse strand, counting down.
ATCCTCAATGGGTTCGTGTGGGTGGAGGATGGCGAGATCGTGGGGAATGTGACAGTGCAGCGCATTCCCCAATTCCCATCGCGATACATCATCGCCAATGTGGCGGTGAAGCGGAGTTATCGCGGCCGGGGCATCGCCAGCGAGCTTATGCGCATGACGCTGGATTACATCGCCGCACAGAGCGGAGCCTGGGCGATGTTGCAGGTGCGGGAGGACAACGAGATCGCTCGGGGCATGTATCAGCGCCTGGGTTTTGCTGAGATCATGACCGAATATCGTCTTTGCGCCCAGACTCTCCCCCACACGCTCGCGTCATCCCTGCCCGGCGAGGCCCGCCTGCGCCCCCTGGACGATGGGGATTGGCAGGATGTGCGTTATCTGCTGAACCGGGCCTTGCCCCAGGCGGCCCGATGGTGGCTGCCCACCCGCGCCGCGGGTTTTCGACGCAACACCTCGTCGGGCATTCGACGCCGCTTGAGCCGCTGGTTCGGGGTGGGGCACAAGATGCGCTGGGGCCTGTTTTTCGACGCGGAGCTCATGGGCGTGCTCGATGTCGATGTGCTGGTTTACAACGAGCACCGCATCGACCTTTTGCTGCATCCGGGTTTGCGCGAAGGGTGGAGCAAGCCCCTTCTTGCCCTGGCGCTGCGCTATCTCCAACCTTATCCCCACCGTCCCATCAATGCCATCCTGTTCGACTACCAGCAGCCCGCCATCGAGGCGCTCCGCGAATTCGGTTTCAAGCCCTTCGTCACCCTGGTGAACATGCGGAAGCGCATCCGCGCTGCTGCTTAGGCGTCCCGTTGCAGCGCAGCGGTTGGTTTCAGATAGGGGGTTTAGGGATATCTGGGCGTCAAGCGTAACACGTCAAACGTCATGACTTGGCATGCGCAGTTTCCAGCTCATATGAAATTTGGCGTTTGACGAAATCACGCCGAAAGCGACGCGTGCTCAGAGACGCACATGGCGAAGACGTCAGATGGCCGCTTATTGGTTGTAATTCTGCACGCCCGGGTCCAGGAAATCGCCAGCGACCCAACCCTGTTGCTTTTCGCCATCGGGTGTGGAGAACTCGATCTGCCACCAGGTGTAGCTATCGGCCCGTTCCGGCCCGCCCACGATCTTCACGACCATGCCGTAGGGCAGGGTGATGACGAGCTCGAAGCCCGTGCCCGGACCGCTGCGTACGCGCAACCCCGCCTCCGCGTTAACCGTGGCCTTGCCACCCACCTGAAGGACGTCGGGGGGAGGCGTGGGGGTG
>DUEQ01000006.1 GCA_011192085.1 Caldilineae bacterium | reverse complement strand
TTTCAGGTGGGTAGTGACACCCTGAATTTGTACAAAGTTGCGGATGATAGCTGGACGGAAAGCACGATCAATGGGGCGAATGCACCTGCATTGGGCGACCTGATAATGCAGATCTCCGCTCCTACGACCACCGGCCCTGTGGTGTTCGAAAGCGCTGCCTTGGCTGATTGGATCAATGAGAATTCATCTTATACAGGCGGCGGTGATACGATTAGCGGCGACGACACGGTCAGCTTTGCCATTCAAGTCGAGGGGTGTTCTGATACGACCCTAATTCAATTCGATTCGAAGGAAACCACGAGCGGTACGCCTCCCGCCCTGAATATCTTCGATCCCACCGCGGTGTCTCTGGCCTCCTTCTCGGCCACCGACGTGAATCCCGTGAACTGGTCCTTGATCGTTGGCTTGTTCGCCCTAGGGGCTGCGGTCCTGGTCGGCGTCGGCTATGGCATGCGCCGGTCTCGACGACAATCCTGACCCCTGAGTGGATTTGATACGGCTTGTTTGATTTCTGAGATAAGGAGCGATCACAATGAAAAAGACCCAGAAGACGCCCTATCAAAAACCCCGTATCCTGCACCGGGGGCAACTCAAACAGTTCGCGGGTTCGCCCTTACGCAAGCCTCTGGAACAGATCCCAGGCAATCCCTTCGGCCCGCCCGGCTAGGAAGGGCAAGAGCCCGTTCCGCAGTCATAGCGTTTGAACTGACATGGGGAGCCGGTAGGATCGGGAGCGTCTCGCCCCGGGCCTGTCGGCTTTTGTCTGTTTCGAAAATAGAGGATGGACGATGCCAGTCGGACGCTGGGAGCAGGTTGACTCCAGGGCGGATTACGAATCCGTCCGTCAGGAGCGAGAGGCCACAGCCATCATCATTTCGCTCATCGTCTTCATCCGAGATTGAGAAGCGCTCGGAAAAATATCGGCGGGCGTGAAAAATGGGGAGAGATGGTGTAAAATAACAGAGATGAACACAACGATGTCTGAATTGCCCACCTGGCTGAACGTATTGGCGGTCGGCAACCAAATCCTGGCCGCGGCCATCCTCATCCTCAGCTTCTCCCTGTTCGTTTACGTCCTCACCTTCAATTTACACAGTAGGGTGGGCCGAGCCTTTGCCGCGCTGTTGCTGGGAATGGTCATCGTCTATTCGGGCGATGTCGTGCTGCCCCAGGTGGATTGGGCGGAGAGTTGGCTGCGATTTCAGTGGATCGGCATCGCGCTGGTGCCTGCGGCCTATTTGCACTTCTCCCGCTCGATCTTGCTGGCAGCCTGGCTGCGGCAGGATCGCCATAAGTGGCTCTGGATCATTCGTAGTGCGTATGCCTTCAGTGTGCTGTTCGCCCTGTTGGCCCTGTTCACCGACGTGCTGGTGCGAGCGCCTGTGGAGACAGACCCGGTCTCCAACCTGCAACCCGGTCCCCTGTTCCCCCTGTTCACCTTTTGCTTCGTGGTGGCCACCCTGTGGGGCGGCTGGACGCTGCTGCAGGCCCGGGCGCATGTGCGGACCCATACGGCCCGACGACGGCTGAGCTATTTGTTGTGGAGTTTCGTGGCGCCGGGACTAGGCGTCTTCCCTTATCTGATCCTGGTCTCGGGCGGTGGGGCCACGAATCCGGCATTGGTGTTGATCCTGGCCAGCATCGCTAACGCGGCCGTGGGCGTCATGCTGGTGGTGATGGCTTACAGCGTGGCCTACTACGGCGTATTCGCCCCTGATCGGGTGGTCAAACGTCAGCTCTTCTACTTTATCCTGCGTGGGCCCGTGGTGGCGTCCATCGTCATCGCGCTCATCTTCACCATTCCCAAGGTTGAGGCCATTCTGGGCCTGCCGCCCGACACAGCCCTCACCTTTCTGGTGGTGATGACCATTGTCCTCGCCTCCATCCTCATCACCCTGGGTCAACCCTGGATCGATCGCATTCTCTATCGCAAGGAGATGGACGAAGTGGCCTGGCTACGGATGTTGGAGACGCGGCTCATGACCAGCGGCGATCTCAATCAATTCTTGGAGAACGTGCTGGTGACCCTGTGCAATGTGTGTGAAGTGGACCGGGGTTTCGTCGCGCTGCCGGGCGAGGGTGAGGCTCGATTGGAGACCGTCGTCGGTGATGAGGAAGAAGCGCGTCGGGTGCTGGCGTTGCCCGAAACTCAGCGCTTGCTCACCACCACGCAACCGGACAGCGCATTCCATCAAGTCAATGGCTATGTCATCCGTTGCCTGGTGAATCGTCATACCGATGAGAACATGGGCATTCTGGCCCTGCATTCCACTTGTCCCGCTTCGGACAAGATGGATGAGGAAACCGCCGCGGTCATCGAGCATCTCTTCCGACGGGCGGAGATCGCAGTGGAAGACCGGCGTTTGCAGTTGGATGTGTTCGAGGCCCTGCGTCCCATCCTGCCCGATATCGAGATCATGCAAGCGCTGAGCGGCGCCGTGCCCTACGTCATCGCACCGGAAGAGGAGAACGTGGACGCGTTGACCAGGAATCCTGAGTTCGCGGAATGGGTGCGGGGCGCGCTCACCCACTTCTGGGGCGGTCCCAAGCTCAGCTCCAGCCCTCTGCTGAATCTGCGCGTGGTGCGGGCGAAGCTGGCCCAGTATGACAATTCCCCCACCCGCGCCCTGCGGGCCATCCTGCAAGACGCCATCGAACAGCAGCGTCCGCCGGGCGAACGCCAGATGACCACCTCCGAATGGCTGCTTTACAATATCCTCGATTTGAAGTATCTTCAAGGAAAGAAAGTGCGCGAAGTCGCTCAAAAGCTGGCCATCAGCGAATCAGATCTCTACCGCAAGCAGCGCATCGCCATCGCCGAGGTGGCCCGCACCCTGGCTGAGATGGAGGCCGAGGCCGGCAATGGCGCGCATGCGCCGGAAATCCGAGGCCGGAAGTCCAGGGGCTGAGATTCGGATATTCGAAGTCTGCTCCTGTCCTGAAAAACAGGTCTCACGCAAAGCCGCAAAGAGAGCAAAGATAACGTTTGCAGATGGCAAGTCGCAAGTGGCAAGTAGACTTGCGCAGTCACGCCTGCCACCGATTACCTGCCACTTGCCACCATTTTCATCGGTATCGACGAACCGCGTTCAGTCAGACTGTTCACTGCTCACGGAACACTGATAACGTCCCCCATTCCCACCCCGTCCCCCATCATGACAAAGAAAAAGCGGCAAGCGCAGCGGCAGAAGGTGGCGCTGATCGGCGCGCTCCTGGCCTTCTTTGGCGTTGCAGGCATGATCGAACTGATTACAAACCCGTCGGGCCGACACCTGTTGACCTCCCTGCTGGGATTGGGAGCCTGGCCCTTTGCCTTGTTTCTTGTGGGCTTGGGCTTGGCCATGGCCTTTTGGCCCAAGGTGGAACAACGCATCGGCAGCTACTGGTATTCCGAAGCGTTGCTGGGGCTGCTGTTGGTCTATCTTAGCTTCCTGTCCATGGCCAGCCTCATCGTCAGGTCGCCCGACCCCTTCATCGCCGCCTTGGACGGACGCGGGGGCGGGCTGGTGGGCTGGTCCTTGTCCCACGCCTCCATGCAGATTCTAGGGCTTCTGATCGCCTGGGCGCTGTGGATCGCGACCATGGCGGGCGGCTTCTACCTCCTCTACCTTTACACGCCCATGCGCCTGTTAAGCATCCCCGGCGTCCCGGCGACCTGGGTGGAGCCCAAGACGCCCGAGCCCAGGGCGGCTCCAGGGGCCGCGGACCGACGTCCCCGCGCATCTCGGTCCAGGCCCAAACCGCGACCTGCGGCCTCCGCCACGCGCGCGGCAACCAGGCATGCGGCGCCTGCGCGTCCTCAAAGGAGAACCAGACCTGCTCCCGACAAGCCCCCGTCCCCCACGCAATCCCGTCCGCGGCGAAAGCCTCGAGCCAAGCCGATGCGCGCCGCACCCTCGCCCCCGCCCGCGGCGCCTGAACTGCCGCCCATCAGCCTGCTGCAACAGGCGGAAGAAGCGGACTCCGCGTTCGAGCAGGCCCGCATCATGGCCAAGATCATCGAAGACACCCTGGCCAGCTTCGATATCCCTGCCAAAGTTGTGGAGATCAATGTGGGACCCACCGTCACTCAGTTTGGGGTGCAGCCGGGCCAGTATGAGAAAAATGGTCAGACCGTGCGGGTGCGCATCAGCAAGATCGTGGCCCTGGAGGATGACCTGGCCCTGGCCCTCTCCGCCAGCCCCGTGCGCATCGAAGCGCCCGTGCCCGGCAAACCCTACATCGGCATCGAGGTCCCCAACCCCGAGCCCGCGTTGGTCACCCTGCGCAGCGTGCTGGAGGCCTCCGCGTTTCAGGAGATCGAGAGTCCGCTCGCCATCCCTATCGGGCGGGATGTGGGGGGCGAGGCCGTGGCCGCGGATCTGCACAAACTGCCCCACCTACTCATTGCCGGAGCCACCGGCTCGGGCAAATCTGTGGCCATGAACGCCATCATCTGCGGTTTGCTGCTCAACAACAGCCCGGACCAGGTGCAGATGCTCATGGTGGACCCCAAGCGGGTGGAATTTCCGGGCTACAATGGCATTCCCCATCTGATGGCCCCCGTGGTCACTGAGCCAGACCAGGCGGGCGGCGCGCTGAGCTGGCTGTTGAAGGAGATGGACGACCGCTACAAACGTTTCGCTGAGGCGGACGTGCGCCACATCAACGGTTACAACGAGAAGGTCCCGCCCGACGCGCGGTTGCCTTACATCGTCATGTTCGTGGACGAGCTGGCCGACATGATGATGACAGCGCACGATGTTATCGAAGCCAAACTGGTGCGATTGGCGCAGTTGGCCCGAGCCACGGGCATCCACCTGGTCATCGCCACCCAAAGGCCCTCGGTGGATGTGGTCACCGGGTTGATCAAAGCCAACTTTCCCGCCCGATTGGCCTTCGCCGTCTCCAGCCAAGTCGACTCTCGGGTGATTTTGGATGAGCCGGGCGCGGAGAAGCTGCTGGGCCGGGGCGACGGCCTCTTTATGGCAGCCGACAGCCCAGAAAAACGCCGCATCCAGGGATGCTTCGTCAGCGATGAGGAGATTCGCGCTGTAGTGGATTGGTGGCGGGCCCGCGCGCCGCAAAGCGAACCTGATCCCGCGGCGGCTCGCTATCCCTGGGCGGATATGATGGCGGAGGAAGCGCAAGAGGATGATCTCTTCCATCAGGCCGTGGAGGCCGTTCGCGGTCGCGAGTCCATCTCCGTGTCTGCGTTGCAGCGGATGATGAACGTGGGTTACCCGCGGGCGGCCAGGCTTATGGAAGAGCTAGAGGCTGCGGGCGTGGTCGCGCCCGCGGAGGATGGCCGGGGTTGGAGGGTGATGGTGACGTAGGGGCCAGGATCGAGAGCGGTCGGGTTGTCGAAGCGCATGGCGATTTCCCATGTCCAGAACTTGACCATAGCGAAAAATTTGTGTAATATAACTAGTCGCAGGTCGGGCCTTCGGCCCGGCTTATGTATGCCATCCCAGCACGTATCCCCTGAAAGTCCAAGCAACAACCAGGAGTCAAGACCTTGCCTACCATCAATCAGCTCGTGCGAAAAGGGCGTAAGCCCGTCAAGAAAAAGAAAAAGGCCCCTGCGCTGCTCTACAACTACAACGCGCTGACCGGTAAGACCAAGCGGATGCCCAAGGGCAATCCCTTCCGCCGCGGCGTCTGCACCGTGGTCCGCACCACCACGCCCAAAAAGCCCAACTCCGCGTTGCGCAAGATCGCCCGCGTGCGCCTCACCAACGGCATCGAGGTGACGGCCTACATTCCGGGCGAGGGGCATAACCTCCAGGAGCACTCGGTGGTCCTGGTGCGCGGCGGCCGCGTGCGCGACCTGCCTGGCGTGCGTTATCACATTGTGCGCGGCGCGCTGGACGCTTCGGGCGTGCAGGGCCGTAAGCGCGGGCGCAGCAAATATGGCGCCAAGCGGGATAAGAAGTAACGCATATCGCCCCAAACGTCTGAACACATCCCGAACATAGGACAATTTGCAAGATGCTGGTTGGGCGGGCACCTCTGGGTGAAAGCTCGTAAGAGCGCCGAATGTGCCCCCTCGACCCGCATCTTGCATCATGTCTGGGGATGTTATCTGGGACCCTTTTCCACATGTTGACTTTTTCCTTTTAACTTCCTGAATAGGAGACGATTATGCCTCGACGTTACCGACCGGAACGCCGGGACGTGGTTCCCGATCCCAAGTACAACAACAAGACCATCGCTCGGTTCATTAATCGCATGATGCGCGGCGGTAAGAAGGGCGTGGCCCAGCGAATCATGTACGAAGCCTTCGACATCATCGAGCAGCGCACCAAGCGCGATCCTGTCGAAGTCTTTGAGCAGGCCATGGCCAACGCCATGCCCCAGATCGAAGTCAAGCCCCGCCGTGTTGGCGGCGCCACCTATCAGGTGCCCGTGGAAGTGCGGCCCGAGCGCCGCGAGGCCCTGGCGCAGCGCTGGCTCATTCAGTTCGCGCGCAAACGCCACGGCAAATCCATGGCCGAGAAGCTGGCCGCCGAGCTCATGGATGCAGCCAACAACCAGGGCGCGACCATCCGCAAGCGAGACGAGACCCACAAGATGGCGGAAGCCAACCGCGCCTTCGCTCACTACCGCTGGTAAAGCAGTCGAAGTGTGACGCACTGAAGCGGCGACTTCGCTGCTTCCGAAGGTCTTTTTTCATTTTGACCTGTCCGTTCAATTTCCATGTCAAGTGCGTCGTACTTTAGAATCCGATCATGACTCTCAATCGTAACCTCGAGAAAATCCGCAACATCGGCATCATCGCCCATATCGACGCGGGAAAAACCACCACCACCGAGCGCGTGCTCTATTACGCGGGCAAAACGTACCGCATCGGCAACGTCGATGAGGGCACGACCGTGACCGACTTCATGGAGCAGGAGCGCGAGCGTGGCATCACCATCCAGTCCGCGGCCATCACCGCCGATTGGAAGGGCTATCAGATCAATCTCATCGATACGCCCGGCCACATCGACTTCACCGCGGAAGTGCAGCGCAGTCTGCGGGTGCTGGATGGCGGCGTGGTGGTGTTCGACGCGGTCGCGGGCGTGGAGCCCCAGTCCGAGACTGTCTGGCGGCAGGCGGACCGCTACAGCGTGCCCCGCATCTGCTTTGTGAACAAAATGGATCGCATGGGCGCGGATTTCGAGCGCACCGTGGCCATGATCCGCCATCGTCTGGGCGCGAACCCCCTGCCTATCCAGCTTCCTCTCGGCGCGGAAAGCGATTTTCGCGGGGTGATTGACCTCATCGAGATGAAGGCCTGGGTCTACACCGATGAGCTGGGAGCCCGGCCCGAGCAGGTGCCCATCCCCGACGATCTGCAAGAGGCTGCGGAGCTGGCCCATGAGCATCTGGTGGAGGCCATCGCCGAAACCGATGACGAACTCACCATCAAATACCTTGAGGGTGAGGATATCTCGGTGGAGGAGCTGAAAGAGGCCTTGCGTCGAGCCACCCTCAACATCGACCTTGTGCCCGTGCTGGTAGGCTCCGCCCTCAAGAACAAGGGTGTGCAACCCCTGCTGGACGCAGTCATCGGCTATCTGCCCTCGCCCCTGGACCGCCCCGCCATCGTGGGCGTGGATCCCAAGACAGGCGAGCTGGTCACCCGCAATCCCTCCTTCGACGAACCCACCACAGCGCTGGTCTTCAAGATCGTCACCGATCCTTACGTGGGGCGGCTGGCCTACATCCGCGTCTACTCGGGCGTCGTCCGCACAGGCGAGACCCTGCTCAATGTGACCAAGAACAAGAAGGAGCGCATCGGGCGTCTTATGCGCATCTACGCGGACAAGCGCGAGGAGGTGAAGGAGATCGGCGCGGGCGACATCGCCGCCATCATTGGGCTCAAGCAATCCTTCACCGGCGAGACCCTGAGCGATCCCCAGCATCCCGTCGTTCTCGAATCCATCACCTTCCCTGAACCGGTCATCAGCGTGGCCATCGAGCCCAAGACCAAAGCCGACCAGGATAAGCTGGCCGACGCGCTGCGCCGCCTGGCCGACGAAGACCCCACCTTCCGCGTGCGGGTGGATGAACAGACGGGCCAGACCATCATCTCGGGCATGGGCGAGCTGCACCTGGAGGTGCTGGTGGACCGCATGATCCGCGAGTTCAAGGTCCATGCCAACGTGGGACGGCCCCAGGTCGCCTATCGTGAGACCATCACGCAGCCTGTGGACGCGGAGGGCCGTTTCGTCCGTCAGACCGGCGGTCGGGGACAGTATGGCCATGTGAAGGTGCGCTTCGAGCCCCTGGAGCCGGGCAGCGGCTACGAGTTCGAGGACGCGACCGTGGGCGGCGTCATCCCCAAGGAATATATCAACTCGGTTAAAGAGGGTATCCGCGAGGCCCTGGAAGGAGGCGTTATCGCGGGTTATCCTATCGTGGATGTGAAGGCGACCCTGTACGACGGCTCCTATCACGAGGTGGACTCCTCGGAGATGGCCTTCCGCATCGCTGGCTCGCTGGCTGTGCGCGATGGCATTTCTCGGGCCAGGCCCATCCTGCTGGAGCCCATCATGAAGGTGGAGATCCTGGTCCCCGAGGAGTTCCTGGGCGACGTCATTGGCGACATCAACAGCCGTCGGGGGCAGATCGAGGGCCTGGAGCCTCATTCCCACGGCATGCAATCGGTGCGGGCGCTGGTTCCGCTGGCTGAGATGTTCGGCTACGCCACCCGCTTGCGCTCCATCACCCAGGGGCGCGGCACCTTCAGCATGGAATTCGATCACTACGCGCCTGTGCCCGAAAACATCGCCAAAAAGGTTGCACCCGCCTGATGCCGCGCATTCGCCTTTGTTGCCCATGCAACGCGTCATAAAATTTGGCGTTTCCTCTTCTTTTCTGATAAAATAACAAGGTTTGC
>DUEQ01000059.1 GCA_011192085.1 Caldilineae bacterium | reverse complement strand
TCCTCCAGTCTTTAGGCTGGTTCGAAAACAATAAATCAACAACACGTCGCTTATGTTGGGTGCTTTGCGCGCGCCTTCGGTTCGCTTCATCTCACGACCGTTGGCTGGATGGCCCATCCAAACCACTGGTTCGTGTACTTTCATTCCATTTCACTTTCAAAAAGGAGGTGTTAGTATGCCCAGAAAGCGTTTTTGGTTGGCTTCATTGGCTCTCGTGCTTGCGCTGATGCTCCTCGCCTCGTGCGCGGGCGGCCAGGTGGAGAAGGTGGGCGAGCCCACGCCTACGAAAGCGCTCGTTGCTACAGAAGCGCCGACAAAGGCCCCTGAGCCTACGAAAGCGCCCGAGGCCACCCAGCCCAAGGCCGAGGAGGCCGCGGGCGAGCCGGTGAAGATCGGTGCGGTGATGCCTCTGAGCGCGCCCGGCTCCGTGACCGGTGGCAAGGCCATGCAGGCCGCCTTCGAGATCGCAGCCGAGGAGATCAACGCCGCTGGCGGCGTCCTGGGCCGCCCCCTGGAGCTCATCATGGAGGACACCGAAGGCCTCCCCGAGCGCGGCGCCGCCGTCATGGAGAAGCTCATCAGCCAGGACCAGGTCGTCGCCGTGGTGGGCGAGTATCACAGCTCCGTCGGCCTGGCCGAGATGGAAGTCGCCCACGACAACCACATCCCCATCGTCTTCGCCGAGACCTGGAACGACAAGATCACCGCGTCTCGCTATCCCGAGGTCTTCCGCGTCGCCCCCCTCTCCTCCGAGGTCGCTCAGCTCGACACCGACTTCATCGTCTCCCTGGGCGTGGAGAAGGTCGTCATCATGACCGAGAACACCGACTACGGCATCCCCGCCGCGGAGAAGACCACCGAGAAGCTCAAGGACAAGGGCATCGAGGCCGTCACCTTCTCGGCCGACCCCGGCACCCAGGATTTCTCCTCCATCATCGAGCGCATCAAAGGCGAAAGCCCCGATCTGATCCTGGTGCTGCTTACGGGCGAGACCTCCTATAACTTCGAGCAACAGGCCGCTGAGGCGGGCCTCGGCCCCCAAGACGTGATCATGATCTGCAACCAGGTGGCCGCCGACAGCGAATCCTTCTGGAAGAACGTCCCCGACGGCAACTTCTGCTTCTACCGCCAGGTGGGCCTCCCGCCCGTCCTCTGGACCGACAAGACCAAGGCCTTCGCCGAAAAGTACACCGCCAAAACCGGCGAAGCCACACCGCCCTCCTACGCCATGGAAGCCTATGACTCCCTCTGGGTCATGGTCACCGCCATCAACAACGCCGGCTCCACCGACCCCGACGCCATCATCGAAGCTCTGGAGAACATCACCTACGAGGGGGCGCTGGGCGTCATCACCTTCCCGGTCAACTCCAAAAACCCGCCCGAACAAGCGGGTAAAGAGGACAAATGGTGGCACCAGTTCCCCGACTTCGCGGCTGTGTTCATCCAGTATCAAGAACAGGGCCAAATGTCCTCGGACGCCCCTGTCGTCTTCCCCGAAAAGTTCAAAACCGCCGATGCCATCCTGCCGTAAGCCAAGCTATAGCGTAAGCGGGGCCTGGGCAACCGGGCCCCGCCCCTCGCCGAAGCAACTATACAGGTCCGCTCATTGACGCCCGTTTCGTTTGCCCCCCTCCAACCTCCCCCCGAGCATAGCTCAGGGGGAGGCCATCCCGATTTACAAAGCATGTCGACAAGCGAAAACATCCCTCCCTCCCCTGAAAACGAGTGTGGCGAGTTTCGGGGGAGGGCCGGGGAGAGGGCAAAGATGCACGGCATATCCAGGTGGCAGACCTGTATAGTTCGAAAGCCATTTCGCCAATCGAACCCACGTTATCTTTCGAGCCGACATCATGGAATTCCCAACCATCTTCTGGTACACGGTTTTATGGCTGATCGTCTGGGGAGCGGTGGGGGCCCTGGTGACTCCGCGGGTCTACGCCCGCAAGGACAAGTTCACTTATCAGACCGGGATGTTGGGGGCCTTTGTGGGCGCAGCGTTGGGTCCCATCGGCCTTATCCTGCTGTGGCGGCTGACGCCCGCTGTCTCGGCCAAGTGGCTCGGCGCCTCAGGTATTGTCGTTTTGTTGTGGCTGGCCTTGGCCTTCGCCAAAGCGGCCCCCAACAATCTCTGCGTTACCAATGGCAGTTTCATCGCCACCCAGATCGCCAATGGCCTGGTCATCGGCGCCATCTACGGACTCATGGCCCTGGGCCTGACATTGATTTTCTCCATCCTGGGCATCGTCAGTTTCGCCCACGGCGAGTTCTACATGCTGGGCGGCATGGTGACCTACTACGCCACCCAAATATGGTTCCCAAACCTGAATCCACTGTTGGGCGTGCTCATCGCTGCGCTGTTTACGTTCGCCCTGGGCGCGATCTTCGAACTCCTTTTCCTTCGGCCCATGATCACCGGCCAGATCGAACGCCCCGGGGAATACGCCATTCTGGTCACCTTTGGCCTGGCTTTCTTCCTGCAATACACCACCCTGAGCCTGGTGGGGGCCAGCCCTAAAAAAGTCCCCCGCTTTTTCGACTATCCCCGATGGAAGCTTCCTGCCGAAACCGGTGGTCTCCTTAAGGTGACGCCTGGCAACCTCACATTTTTCGACGCCATCTCCATTCCTTCCGCCCGCTTCACCGCGCTGATCATCGCGCTGGTGCTGCTTTTCGTCCTACTCTATTTCCTCTATCGCACCTGGACGGGCAAGGCCTTACGCGCGGTGAGCCAGGACCGCCAGGCGGCCGCGGTGACAGGCATCAATCCCAAACGGATGAACACGCTGGCTTTCGCCTTGGGCGGGATGCTGGCTGGCATCTCGGGCGCGGCCCTGGTTCAGGTCTTCTCCTGGGTGCCCTGGGTGGGGATTCCCGCTTCCTCCCGCTCCTTCGTCATCATCGTGTTGGGCGGCATGGGATCCCTGCCGGGTGCGTTCATCGGCGGGCTGATCTTGGGCGTGGTTGAAGCCCTGGGCGCGGGCTGTGTGCCCGATCCCCATCGGGCGGCCGCGTATCTGCCCGCCTATGGCATGATCATCTTGGTTCTCGTGCTGCTGCTCAAACCCACAGGTTTGTTCGGGAGGGAGCTATGAGAGGGACCATGCGACGGCTCAAAATCCTCACCTGGGTGGTGGGGACGAGCTTCCTGCTCATCCTGCCCTGGCTCATCCCCACCCGGATGCACGTGGCAGTCATCGCCCTCTACTACGCGATCCTGGCCTCCAGTTGGGCCTTGCTGGCGGGCTATGGCGGCCAGTTTTCCTTCGCCCACATGGCCTTCGCGGGGCTGGGTGCGTACACCGCGGGCCTCATCGACAAATTCATCCGCTTGACCACGGCGCCCACCTACGCGTGCACCGAGTTTCCCCTGGGCAGCTGGTGGTTGGTGATCCAGGATACGGCCTCGCCCACGTGCCTAGAAAAGGCCAAGGCGACCATGCCCATGGGCGCGCTCATCGTCAAACTCCCCGCCTGGATGGACATCCTCATGGGGGTCGTGGTGGGAGGGCTATTCGGTTTGCTTATCGGCGCGCTGGTGTTGCGCCTGCGCCGGACCTATCTGGCGCTGTTTACCATCGCCTTCGCCGAGATCCTGCGCACGGCGATCAACGCCGAACGAGATATCACCGGCGGCCCGGGGGGACTGAAGCTTTCACCCCTATTCCCCAACGGCGTCACCCTCTTAGGACATGAATTCACAGCCGCGGATAAACTGCCCCCTTACCTGGTCATGCTCGGACTCTTCCTCCTGGTCATGGCCCTAATGTACTGGCTGGCAGGTTCCCGCTTCGGCCTGTTCATCCGAGCCATCCGAGAGGATGAGGAGGCTGCGGGGTCGCTGGGTGTAGATGTTGTTCGTTATAAAATCCTGCTCTTTACCATCACGGCGATGATCGCGGCGGCCGCGGGCGGCATGTATGCGCATTACGTGCGGGTCATCGCGCCCAACATGATGGTCATCAAAGAAATGAGCGTCGTCATTGCCATGGCCGTCATCGGCGGGATGGAGAGCTTGCTGGGCGCGGCCATTGGCGCCATCATCATCGAATTCGCGTTGGAACAACTGCGCAGCAATATCACCATTGGGGCTTTCACCCTGAACATGGCTGACTGGCGGCTCGTCGTGTTTGGCGCGCTGCTTATGATCACCCTGCGCTTCTGGGGCAACGGCCTCATCCACCCCATCATCCAGCGCATCACCCGCCGCGGGGTGGCCGAAGAGACGGTGGCCAAGCGATTGCAACCTCGCGCGGCGACTGAACCTGAGGACGATACTCGAGTCAAAATCCCTGCTTCTCCTCTGGAGCCAGATCCATGATCCAGCTCGAAGTCAACGATGTCTCCAAACAGTTCGGCGGTCTGCTGGCGGTGAATCACGTTTCCTTTCAGGTGCAGGGGCCCGAACTCATCGGCCTCATCGGCCCCAATGGCGCGGGCAAGACCACCCTCACCAATCTGCTCAGCGGCGCGCTCAAGCCCAGCAGCGGCACCATCTATATGAACGGCCAGCGCATCGATGTGCTGCCCCCCTATAAAATCGCCAAGGTGGGCCTGGGCCGCACCTTTCAGGTCACCCGGGCCTTTCGGCGCATGACCGTGCTGGAAAACCTGCTCGTCCCCGCGCTGGCCATGCACCCCACCGCGCGTCAGGCTCAATTCGTGAAAAAGGCCCGGGAGGTGGCGGAGTTCCTCACCATCGACCATCTGCTGAACGAATACGCCCGGGCGCTCTCGGGCGGCCAGCAAAAACTCTTGGAGCTGGGCCGCTTGCTTATGCTCGATCCCGATTTCATCATCCTGGATGAGCCCTTCGCGGGCGTGCATCCCAGGCTGATGGAGATCATCTACGAATACATTATCGAGACCAACAAGCAAGGCAAGGCGTTCCTCATCATCAGCCATGACATGGAGACCATCTTCACCCTGAGCCAGCGGCTGTTGGTCATGGCCTTTGGCAAACTCATCGCGGACGGGCCGCCCGAGGAAGTGAAGCGCGACCCCGCGGTCATTGAAGCCTACTTGGGCAGTGACAGCGATAAGCCCTGGCAGCCCGAACGGAAAACCCCTCCAGCCGCGGGGGATCGCATCGCGGCCTGAAGGCATGCGCGCCAGCGGCCAGCCTGACGCGGGTCGACGCGTTTGCGTCTCGCTTTGTTCCTGTCTTCCTTTGCGCCTTAGCGACTTTACGTGAGACTTAACGGATGCTCCCTATGACCCAAACAGTCACCACCCCCACCTCCGCCCCTTCAGCCCATGCGCCCGGAGAGGTCATGCTCGACGTGCGCGACCTGTATGTGGGCTATTACAAGGACCTGAATATCCTGCAAGGCGTGAACCTCCAGGCCCGGAAAGCGCAGATCACCACGATTTTGGGCGCCAACGGCGTGGGCAAATCCACCTTGCTGAAAGCCATCTACGGTTTTCTCCGTCCCAACGAAGGTGAGATCCGTTTCCAGGGGGAGAGCATCCTGGACGTGCCCACCTTCGAGCGCATCCGTCTAGGCATCGCCTACATCCCCCAACAGCCAGGCATCTTCCGCTGGATGACCGTGGAGGAGAACCTGGAGTTGGGCGCGTGGACCTTCCGCCACGACAAAAAGCGGATTCGGCGGAAATTAGAGGAGAATTACGAACGATTCCCCGCGCTCAAAGACCGCCGTCATTCCAAAGCGGGCGAGCTTTCAGGCGGCATGCAGCGCATGGTGGAGATCGGTCGCACCCTCATGACAGACCCCAAGCTCATTTTGGTGGACGAGCCCACCGCGGGGCTGGCCAAGCTCCTGTCGGAGATGGTGTATCAGATGCTGGTGGACCTGCGCGACCTGGAGGGCCTCACCATCCTCTTGGTGGACCAGGAGATCCGCTACGCCCTGTCGGTAGCCGACTACGTCTATGTGCTGGAGCTTGGACGCAACAAATTCCAGGGGCCGGTGAGCGAGTTCACCGATCTGGAGAAAGCCTTCTGGGTGGGATAGCCGGACTGAACAGCGGTTCGTTTGGCATCGAAAGAAGAGGAGGGACGATGATGACCGTAGGCACTGGCTATCGTCCATGGTCCATGGTCTATCCTCATCCTTACAGGGTCGCGACAGGTTCGCGCGCCGGCGCCGGAGAATGATCCAGCTCCAGGTCGGCGATGAACTTGCGGAATTGCGCGATGGCCCCGTTGGTGTGGGGATGGAACTCGCGCATGAGGGTTTCATCATCGACGCCCTTCATCACCGCATCCAGAATCGCCTGGGCGTGCTTCTCATCTTCCATATCCAGATAGCTGGAGGAAAGCCGCAACGCCAGGGCCTGAGGCGGCGCGCCAAACACGGAGCCGGGCAACGTCGCCAGTTGATAGCGATCGAGCAGAAACATGGCCAATTGCGCGTCGGTGATGACGCCAATCCGAGCCAGGGGCTCGCGCCAGCGGGCGAAATCGGGGAAGAGATAGAACGCGCCTTCGGGTTCAGGGACGCGGACGCCCATCTCCACCAGGTTGCGCCACAGATAGTGGGTGCGCAGGGCGTGCAATCGGGTGCACAGGCGGATGTAATCCCATACATCGGAGTCCATGCCATAGGCGATAAGCGCGGCGAACTGCACCGGCGCGGTAGTAGCCGACCAGGTCTCACTGGCGATGGTGCGCACTGCGCGCAGCACCTCGGCTCCAGCTCGATTGGGCGGGAAGATGGCCACGCCCAGACGCCATCCTCCCAACGAGAGATGCTTGCTCAAGCCCCCCAGCACCACAGTCCCTTCCGGGTAATAGCGGGCGATGGAGCGATGCTTCTTCGAGCCATGTTCCACCAGGCCGTAGATCTCATCGCTGATCACGGCCAGGCCCTGTTCGCGAGCGTATTGAGCGAAGCTTTCGAGAAAGGAAAGGGGGAGCATGCGGCCCGTGGGATTGTTGGGGCTGTTGAGCAGGACGATGCCAGGATTGCCCCAGGCGGTGCGAGCCTGATCGACCGCCTCGGTCATGGCTGACAACATCAACTCCCACCCATCTTCGGGCGACGCTGGAATCCAGTTGACCCGCTTGCCCACCAGATGGGCCTGCGGTTGGTAGCTCACCCACGAGGGCGTGGGTAGCATGAGCTCGCCATCCAGGGCCAGCAGCAGGGCGTAGATCAGCGCTTTGCTGCCGGGCCCGACGATGATATGCTCAGGCATAGCTGGGATATTGAGGCGTTCCTCATAGAACTCCGCGATCTTCTCTCGCAGCTCCCGAACTCCCAGCGAAGGGAGATACTGATGCTGATACGCGTTTTCCCGCAACGCCTGAGCAATCTTGGGATGCACGGGGAAGCGCGATTCACCGAAGCCCAGATGATACACCCATTGCCCCTGCCGCCACATGTCATTGACGCGTTCATTGATGACCAACGTAGCAGAAGGCTCCAGGCCCCGTAGTCCCATGGGGGAGAAACGGAAGGGGAAATAGCGGTGAGCCATAATGCACCTCACCTGAGGATGTAAATGTTAGGAAAAGCAAAACCCCCTTCGGGCCAGGGGGTTGATGAAAATGATGGGCAATTGTATCACGCGTGGCCAGGATGTCAAATGGGGCGTTGAGGGTGCGCAGGATGGCCCCGCGGGCCGTGACAAGGATCTGGAGCAAAACCCGAGCCAAGAAGCATATCAATCACAGAAAGAT
>DUEQ01000581.1 GCA_011192085.1 Caldilineae bacterium | reverse complement strand
TTGAAACAGATTCGCCGCATGATCGGCATGGTGCAAAATGCGTGCTGAGCAAGGGAAACCCCTTGGAATCTGTCAGGTCACCACAGTGACTCGTCTCATCACATGCCAACACCCCGATTCACACCATCCTGTCTCACCTCGGGAGGCGCCGCCTCCTCAGCTCTGCATGTCATTTGGTGTAGGCGCCGGTGGGGGACATGCTGAACCTCAGACTTCCCCACCCACGAAATACGCTATCGTCACACCATCCCCTCCTTCGCCCTCATCACCCGCGCGATAGCGGGATACCACGGGATGATTGCGCAGATAGTCGCGCACAACTTTGCGCAGCGCGCCCGTGCCCTTGCCATGGATGACGCGCACCCAGGGCAACTCGGCCAGATAGGCCCGGTCGATGTAATCATCCAGCGCGTCCAGCGCTTCATCCACCCGCATGCCCCGCAGATCCAGCTCCATGCCAGGACTCTCGGCAGAACGAATGAATGAACGTCCGGCCGTGGTCTCCAGCTTGGTTTGAGATCGTTCCCGGATCTGGAACTGGTCAAAAGGCAGCACCACCCGAAAGGACCCCACGCGCACCTCGGCCTCCTCATCCTCCTCCCACACATCCTCCACCTCGCCTGTGCTGTACAGGGTTTCGATCCAGACGATGTCGCCGGGCCGAGGTGGACCGGGAATCCCTTCCGGTGCGGACGCCACACGTTCGGATAGGGTCTTCTCCCCTTCCTGCCGAGCTTTGATGGCTTTCTCTGCTTCCTGCAAAAAACGATCGTGCGGTCTGGCCCCACCCTTGCCCAGACGTGATCGCACTCGACGGATGGCCTCGCGTAACGCCTCCAATTCGGCCTGAGCCTCCCTCCGGGCCTCATTCAACACCGCGCGACGGGCCTCCTCAATGGCCGCGAGCTGCTCTTTCAACTCCGCCTCCTTCGCCTGCAGGATGCGCTCCCGGTCCTCCAGGCGCTTGAGGGTGCGCCGAGCCGCGTCCCGAGCCTCGCGTATCTCCGTCAACAGCGCGTCCGCAGTGAGACTTTCGGGGCGAATGTAGGATTCGGCCAGGTTAACGATGGGGGAGGGCAGGCCTAAACGTCGGGCAATGAGCAGGGCGTTGGAGCGCCCAGGCAGGCCGATGGTCAGTTCGTAGGTGGGGCTTAGGGTCTCCAGGTCGAATTCGACAGAAGCGTTCGTGATGCCCGGCGTAGCGTGGGCGAAGAGTTTGACCTCAGAGTAGTGAGTCGTGGCTGCGGCCGGGATGCCGTGGTCCCGCAGATGCTGGAGCAGGGCCCGGGCCAAGGCGCTGCCCTCCTCCGGGTCGGTGCCCGCGCCCAGTTCATCCAACAACACCAGACTATGGGGCGTGGCCTCCTCCAGGATGCGGATGATGTTGGTCATATGACTGGAGAAGGTGCTCAAGTTCTGCTCGATGCTCTGTTCATCGCCGATGTCCGCGTAAACACCCTCGAACAGGGTGAGACGGGAGCCAGGCGCGGCGGGGATGGGGATGCCCGCCTGGGCCATAAGGGCGAGCAGGCCCGCGGTCTTAAGACTGACGGTCTTGCCGCCCGTGTTGGGACCGGTAATGACGATGATAAAGAAATCGTCTCCAAAATGGAAGTCGATGGGCACGACCGTGGCCGGATCCAGCAAAGGGTGCCGGGCTTGACGCAGCTCAAGGATGACGCCGGGATGCTGTTTCGGCTTGAACTCGGGCGTGCGATGAAAGCCTAGGAGTTCAGGGGCGTTGCCATGGATATCGTCTGCGTATTTGGCCCGAGCCAGGATCAGATCGAGTCCGGCCAACGCGTCCAGGGTGATATGGAGGTAGAGCGCCTCATCAGCCACGAGCTCGGTCAGTTCCCGTAGGATGCGGTTGACCTCTTCCTCCTCCTCGGCCTGACGCTGGCTCAGCGCGTTGTTCCATGCCACCACGCTGAAGGGTTCGATGAAGAGCGTAGCCCCGCTGCCTGATTGGTCATGTACGATGCCCGGGATCTTGCCCTTGAACTCCGCGCGTACGGGCAGCACATATCGTCCGCGCCGTTGGGTGACTATGGCCTCCTGCAAATAGGGGGCGTTATCGGGGTGACGGGCGATGCGCTGGATGCGATCGTAGCTCCGATCTTGGAGGGTGCGTATCTCCGCTCGTAGGCTCGCCAGCCGGGGGCTGGCGCTGTCCATCACCTCGCCCCGTTCGCTGATGACCCGACCAATGGCCGCAGCCACGTGCTCCAGGTCCTGCAAGCGCTCGCCCCACTCGCCCAGCGCAGGCGCGGTCTTGGCATTGGCCAACAAGATTTGGCGCAGCTTGCGTGCTCGCAACACCGTGGATTTCACCTGCAAGAGCTCATTGGGCGCGAGAACACCGCCCCGCTCCGCCTGGGCCAGGTGGGCGCTGAGATCGTAGACGCCGCCCAGATGGAGATCGGGCTGCTGCGAGAGCAAGGCGCGCGCCTCCTCGGTCTCCTGCATCCACAGACGAGCCTCGCCTAGATCATGGGTGGGGCGCCAGGCGAGGACGCGCGCTTTGCCCGGCTCGAAGCTGGCGTAGCGGGCGATGCGGGTGAGGATCTTGTCAAATTCGAGAACGCGAAGGGCGTGATCATTCATGCGCGCTAGCATAGCATGGAGCGCAGGAGGAAAGCAAAGCCAGATCCATCCTGTGCATCCATCTCTTCATAAAGGTATAATAGCCCAGCGTTTTTTCATTCGTTTCCATCTTCCATCCCCGATCCCCCATGT
>DUEQ01000580.1 GCA_011192085.1 Caldilineae bacterium | reverse complement strand
CTTCCTTTTCTCATTCGCTCACAAACGAGGTGATATCTCTGAACGCACAAGAACTTGCCCACGATATCGTCGATTTACTGGATGAAAAGCAGGCCCAGGATATCGTCATGCTAGATATCCGTCAGCTTGCGCCCTTTGCCGACTATTTCGTCATCGCCACCGCCACCTCCGAACGCCAGAGTAAATCCCTGGTGGAGATGTTGGTGGACGCGCTGCGGGAACAGCGCGTCAAACCCCTGTTCATCGAGGGGGAAAGCCCATCGGGTTGGCAATTGCTGGACTATGGGGAAGTGATCGTCCACATTTTCTCGCCCGAGCTGCGGGATTACTACCGCCTGGAAGAGCTCTGGCATGACGCCAAGGTCGTCGTGCGCATGCAATAGCGCTAGAGCGACCAGACGTCTCCCTGCACCCCCACCCGCAGGCCCAATCCCTCGATCCATGCCCGCTCCTTACCCGAGCGCCATAACGGATTCGTGTGATTCAGGTGGATGAAGGCCACTTCGGCCTCGACATGCGCCAGGTGGCGCGCGGTGTCCTGAGCCAGGGGGCGGGGGATTGGGGCCAGGTCGCGGCCGGGAAGTTTGTCGGGACTGAAGCATGTGCCGTCCAGCAGGGCGATGTGGACGCGGTGGGTCGCGAGCCAGGCCCGCAGGTCGGACCGAAACGTCTGCCAGTGGAAACGCTGCACAACTGGCCCGAATACGAGGCATCAATGCAAGCCATGGCGCGCAATATTGGGCCGCAGAGCACAAGCAAGCAGCCTGACTTGCTCACCCACGACGCAACAGGCGGGGCAGGGCCACGAGTTCGGGGGATTGCAGCAACCAGGAGAAGAGGAGATACGCGGCCACCGCAAGACTGCCGTAGAGGATGGCCTGCCATGGCAGGGATAGGGGAGGCAGCATGCCCATGAGCCCGAAGACCAGGCCCGCCATGAGCCCCGCGGCCAGAGCCGCCCGCCCCAGACTGGCCGCGACCCGGCGCTCCTCCCAACCGCCCAGCCTCTTCCGCAGCATCCACAACAGCACGCCCATTTCCAGGGTTGTGGCCAGCGCGTTGGCCAATGCCAGGCCGCCGTGGGCCAGGGGGCGAATGAGGATCAGGCTTAGCAGCACGTTCAGGGCCATGGCTGAGATGCCGATGATCACGGGCGTCTTCGTGTCCTTCAGCGCGTAGAAACTGCGGGCCGAGACCTCCACCAGGGCGTGGCCTACCAGGCCTAAAGCGAAGAAACCCAGCGCATACGCGGTCATCGCCGTGGCCCGGGCGTCGAACGCGCCCCGTTGCAGCAGCAGGGCCACGATGGGCTGGCGCAGCAGGATGAGGATGACCGCAGAGGGCAGGGTGAGGAAGATGAGCAGGGAGAAGAGTCCGCCCAGGGTGTGCTGCATGGCCCGGCGTTGGCCCAGCGCGGCTTGGTGCGAGAAGGTGGGGAAGGCCGCAGTGGCGATGGATTGGGCGAAGATGCCCTGGGGCAGGAGCATGATCAGCCAGGCGTAGTTCAGCGCACTGATGGAGCCCTCCACCAGGTGAGAGGCCAGGAACACGTTGACGATGAAGTTGATCTGCACCACGGCCAGACCCAGCACCCGCGGGGCCATCAGCCGTAGCACCTCCCGCACGCCCGCATCGGCCAGACTRAGGGAGGCGTGCCAGCGRGCCTTGAAGTGCGCCARGCCGGGGATCTGAATGGCGAKGTGCAGGGCCGCGCCCGCGACCACGCCCAGCGCCAGGGCATAAACGCCYAGGTTGGGGGCCAGARMGAGTGCGGCCAGGRTGATGGATGCATTGTAGAGCACGGGCGCCAGCGCGGGCAGGAGGAAGTGATGAAAGCTCTGGAGCACGCCCATGATCAACCCGCTGATCCCAAAGATGACCGTGCTCAACAGCATCCAGCGCATGAGGCTGACGGTGAGGGCTTGTTGTTCGGGTGTGAAGCCGGGCGCGATGATGTGCGCCACCAGGGGCTGAGCCAGCAATCCCGCCAACACTGCCCAGGAGATCAAACTCAACAGCAGCAGATTCCCCACCTTGGACGCCAGGGTCCAGGCGTCGTCCACATCGCCGTGGGCCAGGCGTTCACTGAAGGTGGGAATGAACGCGGAGGCCAGCGCGCCCCCCGCCACCAGGGTGAAGATCAGGTCGGGCAGGCGGAACGCGGCCAGGTAGGCGTCCAGGTCCGCGCTGGCCCCGAATCGGGCGCCGATGACCATCTCCCGCACCAGGCCCAAGGCCCGGCTGACGATGAACAGGGCCATGACCAGGCTGGCGGCCCGGGCGATGCGACGCATGGGAGTGGAGGGGGACATGGGGCGTTGTCAGTCATCAGTGACGGCGCACCAATCCTGACAATTCCGACGATGGAAGTCAGGTTGGTGGGAATCGGGCGACAGGAACGGTGTCGGAAAAAACCAGTATACTATATCCAAGCGTAGCCGCATTGGGCAAACGCCGGCGCTAACCCCGTCGGTCAGAAACATCACGCAAGGGAGTATGGACATGCGCAAGATGACGAACGTGCACATGCAAGAGCCGACCCTGGCGCCGGTGGAAAAGTCCATCAATGAGGTTGCCGTCACTGCTGAGATGCTGCGCACGCAGGCGGATGTAAGGGATTGACCGCTCACCGTCGCTGGCGTGGATGCCATGGGGGGATGGAGACGTGGAGAGCGCGGGCGTGCACGCGGCTACGGCTACTGCCGCCCCCCTAGCCCCCCAAAAAACGAAGGAAATGGCGTCGTGACAATGATTTTCTCATGGAAAAAGGAGATAAATACAGCCCGCTTGAAAAAGAGGCCTTACAAGAAAAAACCCCGTCCTT
>DUEQ01000058.1 GCA_011192085.1 Caldilineae bacterium | reverse complement strand
CGGCCCGCGGGTGGCCGCAGGCCGCGACAGCGACGCGCGTTCCGCACGCCCTGGCCAGCCAGCCCACGCTCTCACGCCTGCTCGCCACGCTGGCCGCGGAAGACAATCGGCGTGTGCTCCGCTGCAGCCTGCTCGAAAGCGCCAGACGGCATCTGCACGCCATACGCAAGCAGGCGGCCCGCCGCGGCGACGATCACCGCCGCTTGCGCGCCGGCACACTGGACATCGACTCGTACGCCGTCGTGGTGCACGGCCACCAGCCTGGGGCCCGCTACAATGGGCACTACCGGACGGTCTGTTACCATCCGCTGGCGGCCCAGTTCGCGCCCACCAGCGCCTGGCTCGACATGACGCTGCGTGAAGGCCACGTCCACACCGCCCATGAAGCGGCACGCTTCCTCTTTGACCTGCTCGAACGCGTCGAAACTGAACTGTGCCAAGTCAGCGACGTGCGGGGCGACGCGGGCTTTCCCGAGGAAGAATTGCTGGCGGGCCTGGAAGCCCGCCGCAAGCCCTACGCTTTCCGGCTCAAGACCAACGCGGTGCTGGACCGGATGATCGAACCGTATCTGCACCGTCCGCCGGGCCGCCCGCCGGCCGAACCGCGGCTATGGTTGTACGAGTTCGACTACCAGGCCGAAAGCTGGTCGCGGCCGCGGCGCGTGGTGGGCGTGGTGCGGGAGGTGCCGGACGAGTTGTTCCTCGACTTCTTCTTCCTGGTCACGAGTTGGACACTCGAACAGAAGGACGCCGCGGCGCTGTTGGAACACTATCGCCAGCGGGGCACGTTCGAGAGTCACCTGGGCGAGTTCAAGGACGCCTTCGATCCGGCCCTCTCGTCCAGCCCGCGCGTCAAGACGCACTACCGTGGCCGCCCCCCCACAAAGCGCTACGATTCACGCGACGCGTTTGCCTGCAACGAGGCGCTGCTGCTGTTGCACGCGCTGGCGTTCAACCTGGCCAACGTCGGGCGGAAGGGCCTGGAACACACGACCCGCTGCGGCTGGACGATCCGCAGCTTCCGCGAGCACCTGCTCAAGACCCCGGCCCGCGTGTTGCTGCACGCCCGGCGGGCGGTCGTGGTGATCAACGACATCGCCGCGTACTACTGGCAATGCCTGGGCCGCTTCCTGGCCACACTGGCACCCCGGCCGGTGACCATCCCGTCCGCAGGGCGACTCAGCCACTCCGCGCGCCCCCCGTGACCCCCGGCAACCTGACTGTCGGTTACCCCGGTGCCCAGAACGGCGTGGGGGAAAGGGGGTCGTCTTGCGCCATGCCCGCCAACCCGCCAGCGCCGGCCATCCTCCCGCCGCGCACGCCGCGGAACGACAACTCAAGAGCTCCGCCGTGAATAAGAGGGGATGAAATATCCGCGCTAGCCCGGATATTTCACCAGAACGTGCCTTGGAGAAGTAGCGCTGGCCTCCAAGTCTTTGTATTCTGGGTGGTTGTAACAATCACACAGAGCAAAGGCAAGGAGGCCAGTCGTGACAGACTGTAATCGCCAAGCGGTGTTATTTTCCAGCCTGGGACGGCAAGAAATTCGGGCCGACTTCGCCGGGGGAACGCTGACTTCCGATGCGGGCGGATTGTTGCTGCGCGAGGTCGATCGGCAGCTTGGGCTGGTCGAGGCCCTGAGCGATTGCCTGACCGATCCCCGCGATCCGGCTCGCATCCGACACGAGCAACGTACCATGCTGGCCCAACGCATCTTCGCTATCGCGCTGGGTTACGAAGACCTCAACGACCACGACGAACTCCGCCGCGATCCGCTGCTCAGCGTGTTGGCGGACAAACCGCCCAAGCCGGACGAGCCGCTGGCCAGTTCGCCCACGTTGTGTCGGCTGGAGAACCGCGCGGATCGCAAGGCACTGGCGCGCATGAGCGCCGTGCTGGTCGAGCAGTTCATCGCCTCGTTCGACGAGCCGCCAAGCGAACTCGTGCTCGACTTCGACCCGAGCGACCTGCCGGTGCACGGCCAACAGGAACGCCGCTTCTTTCACGGCTTCTACGGGCACTACTGCTTCCTGCCGCTGTACGTGTTCTGCGGCAGCCGACTGCTGGTGGCCTACCTGCGCCCCAGCAACATCGACGCCCCGTTGCACAGCCGCGCGATCCTCAAGTTGCTGGTCGCGCGTCTGCGGCAGGCCTGGCCCAACGTACGCATCGTGCTGCGGGCGGACTCGAGCTTTGCCCGCTGGAAGTTGCTGCGGTGGTGCGAGAAAAACAGCGTGTTTTACGTGGTCGGCCTGGCCCGCAACCAAGTGCTCGAACGAATGGCCGCCCCGTTCATGCAGGCCGCCGAAGCCGAGTACGAACGCACGCAGCAGAAAGTACGCAACTTCCACGAGCTGAGCTACGCGGCCCGAACCTGGGATCGCGCGCGGCGGGTGATCGTCAAAGCCGAACGCCTGGAGCAAGGGCCGAACGCGCGTTTCGTGCTGACCAACCTCGACGCGCCGCCGGCGGCGATCTACGACGAGCGTTACACGCCGCGTGGCGACATGGAGAACCGCATCAAAGAGCAGCAGCTCATGCTGTTCGCCACGCGGGCTTCCTGCCACGCCTTCGCCGCGAATCAGTTCCGCCTGCTGCTGAGCGCGGCGGCGTACGTCCTGATCGAGCACCTGCGACGAACGGCGTTGAACAACACCGAGTTGGCCGCGGCCCAGGTCGACACGATCCGCTTGAAGCTCTTGAAGGTCGCGGCCCGCGTGGTGATCAGCGTTCGTCGCGTGGTGCTGCACCTGTCGAGTGCGTACCCGCTGCAAGACCTCTTTCGGCGGGTCGTGGCCCGTCTCCTGCCGGCCGGTCCCGCGGCCCGTCCCGCCCCAAGCTGACCCGTTGACAACCCGGGTGGCGTGTGGGGGAAAGGGGGTTTTCTGCGCCGTCCCCGGCTCAACCCGGCCTCCGGCAAACACTCCAAGCCCAGACACCCGCAAGACAGACCTACGCACGGCCTGATGAAATATCCGGGCTAAGCGGTGAAATCATGCCCAACGCCGCGCTAACACGAAAAAACTTGCAATCGCCAAGCCTTTGTGGTATAGTGTATTAGGCGTCTCAGGCAGACCCGGTCGGCGGTTCCCAAGCTGGACGTCGT
>DUEQ01000579.1 GCA_011192085.1 Caldilineae bacterium | reverse complement strand
GCACCGTATGCTGTTGCTGCTCACTTTGATTCTTTTTGCTGGGACCGTCTTGGGGTGCACCCATGTCCAGGCTATCACCATCGACGAGACTCACGCCCCATCCCCTTCAGCCCCATCTACGCCCATCCCCTCCCATCCCCAGTTGGTGCAACCTCCCCAACGCCATCCGTCGGACCAATCCCAGACCCCCAGGCCAGTGCCCGTCCAGTCCCTCGTCCGGGATGCTTCTCCCACACCCCATACCCTGTTCCAGCCCGTAGTCGTGGATCATGCGCGCCCGATCCCCACGCCGGCGCCCACCCCCGCTCTCGATTTTGACTCGCCCCTGGGGCTGGCCTTTGGCGAGGGGTCCCGCCGTTTGGATCATTTCATGGATTACATCCATGATCTGGGTGTCCCGCGCACCAAGGTTTCCTTTTATTGGGGCGAACTGGAACCCGAACCGGGCCGATTCGATTTTCGCGCCCTGGACACCTACCTCGATCAGCTTCAGCCCCAGGATCGGGCGCTGGTTAACCTCTTCACCAATGGTTGGTGCACCCAGCAAGAGGAGATCGGCTCTCGCAAAGGCGCGCCCCTGTACACCTGCCCTTACAACGCGCCCTCTTGCGAAAAAACGTGCGATCAATACTATCAGGAATTTGTCGCGGCTGTGGCCCAGCGGGTGCTGGAACGGGCCCACGGCGGCGTGGCTTACTTCCAGAGAGATACCGAGCCCGCGTCTAATCGGCATTTCCCAGCAACTGAGCCCCAGGCCTATGTAGAAATACAGCATCTCTTCTACACTGCGGTCAAAGCCGTGCTGCCAGAGGTCCAGATCATCGGCGTGAATCATAATGGCAACTTCACCCGAGAGGGCCAGCCCGCGTCCGTGGACTTCTTCGATTACGTCCTCCAACACATGGCGGACGACTACGACATCCTGGACATCCGTCTGTATGAAGAATACGGCACCGTTGACGAGCGCGTGGCCTGGTTTCGGGATCGCATGGCCCGATACGGGTATCAAAAACCCATCGTCACCACGGAATACGGCGGTCCTGACCCTCGCACGTTGCACAACGGCTCTGACCGCCTGTTTTACCAGCTTACGCAAATCTTGAGGCGAGTCTGTGGAGGGGAGCACTCCCCTAACCCTCAGTGCTCCCGACAATGGTTACAGGCTCATCGGGATGAGGTTGACCCGAAGCTGCGCCCCTTCTTTGGATTGGGTTCGGAGGAAGAGAACGCCCTGCGGGAAGAGGTGCATTGCCATGACATCACCCAGCGGACCCTTATGGCCCTTTCCACAGGCATCGAAGCTACTTGGTGGTGGAATCTGCGCTCCCCAGGGACGGATCCCATCTTTGGGCAGATGCGCCTGATGGATAATCGCTTTCAGCCGCTGCCGGGCTATGCCTGCTTCCAACGCATGACCGGGCAATTGGCGGGCATGGAACAGGTCCAGCGTATGGATCTTGGGGATCCCAGCTTGTATGTGTTTCAGATTCATCGTCGGGAAGGGGATCCTCTCTACGTGGCCTGGCATCGCGATCCCAGCCTGGATCCCTTCGATGCCCTTCAGGCCGAGCCCGTGTCCGTCCATCTTCCCATCCCTGACCGCCAGGTTGAACTAACCGATGTCTTTGGTCAGACGTGGAACGCTTCGTCCCAGGATGGCTGGCTGACCCTGTCTCTCTCCGACACGCCCATTTACATCGCCCCCATGCCTTAGCCGTGGGTTGGGCGTTTTTACCCCTCCCCCTCCTCTCCCTGAGTCAGGCTCGAAGGTGAGGATTCTATCCATGAATGATGGAGGAATTGCAAGAGGTGTAAAAAATCAAACAGGTCCGGCGATGGAACTCGTCGGACCTGTTTTCGCGAGAGGTTGGAAGTAGAAACTATTGCATGATGCCCGCTTCTGCCAGGCGATCGTGAATGTCAACAAAAGCGTCGGCTTGCTCCTGGGTGATATCGCCCGACTTCACCAGCGCTTCCAGCATGGCTCGCTGCATCTCCTCAGGATTGCCCATGAAGCTTCGCAGCTCCTCCATGTGAGCTTCCTTGTAGGCCTCCAGCTTGTCATGCACCGCGGTGAAGAGCTCCGCTTCGTCCTGGGTGATGGCGCCCTGTTCCACGCCCGCGGCCAGCATGTCGGCATGCATTTGCGCCTTGGCGTTGGGATCCATGGCCTGGCCGCCCATGTTGCGACGGGGCTGCACCTTGCCCGAGCCCAGCGCTCGAACATAGTTGATAACATCCCATATCTCCTCATCGCTGAGGATGTCCTTGTACGCAATCATGGTGGTGTTGAACTGTGCGCCGCCCTCGCTGATGCGCCAGTAAAGATAGCTGTCGCTCAGCATCTGACTGGAATGCGCGATAGGTGCGGGCGCGGGGTCCTGATTCTGTCCGGCGGGACCATCGCCCATGCCGCCGTCGCCATGGCAGGTGGCGCACTGCTGGGCGTAGATGGCCTCTCCGCGGGCCAATGAGTCCTCATCCGCAGGGATAGGGTTGGTTTTGCCCTGGTATTCGGCGGGAATGGGGGCTTGATGGCGTTCGCGCATGCCTTCGGGCGGTCCGCCCATGCCCATGCCCTTGCCATGCCCCTGGTCCTGTCCATGGCGATGCCTCATACCCTGCCCCTGGCCAGGGCGTGGCGCGGGGGAAAAGGGTGATGTTGCGACGTCAGGGACCGCGGTCGCCGGAATCGAAGTGGCTGTGGGAGCGGGCGCTGAGGCGGATTCGGGCGTCGCTTGGGGGGCGCTGCATGCGGCAAAAAACGCCGCCGTAGCGATGAGAAGAACGATAAGCATGATTGTGTTACGGAATTTCAAAGGAAACCTCCATCACTGTATGGTGTAGC
>DUEQ01000578.1 GCA_011192085.1 Caldilineae bacterium | reverse complement strand
GGTACCACATCTTTTCCACATTCATTATCATCCCCGGCCTGGTGATCATGCTTTATTCCATGTTCACCATTGGCGCTCCTTTTCGGCTGGCTATTGACTTCACGGGCGGATCGCTGTGGGAGCTCCGTTTCCAAGAGCCCGTGCCTCCGGGCGAGATGGTCTCCTTCTTTCAATCACAGGGCATCAGTGACGCCAACGTGCACACCATCGGCGATGAATACACCTTGGTTATCCGCACGAAGCCTCTGCCCCCCGAGGAGAAACAACAACTCCTGGCTGCCATGGAGGACACATTTGGCGAAAAGCCCGAAGAGCTTCAATTCCGCGCGGTGGGCCCCACCGTGGGCAAGGAGGTAACCCGCACCGCGTTCATCGCCGTGTTCATGGCCTCCCTAGTCATCCTGGGATTCATCATCTGGGCCTTCCGGCAGGTGGATCATCCCGTGCGCTACGGCGTCGCCGCCATCATCGCCATGATCCACGATGTGCTGGTGGCGTCCGCGTTCTTCTCCCTCATGGGATTCATCGCTGGTTGGGAGGTGGATGCGCTTTTCCTGACGGCCTTGCTGACCGTCATCGGCTTCTCGGTGCAGGACACCATCGTCGTGTTCGACCGCATCCGTGAGAACAGCCGCCGCCGCAAGGGCGAGCCTTTCGACGTCATCGCCAACCGTTCTCTGCTAGAGACCATGCAGCGTTCCATCGCCACACAGATCAATGCCATGTTCGTCATGATCGCGCTCTTGCTCTTCGGCGGCGTCACCATTCGCCAGTTCATCGCCACCATGCTCGTGGGCATGATCAGCGGGACCTATTCCTCTATCTTCATTGCCACGCCTCTACTGGTGTCATGGTATCAGCAGGAGGGGATTTTCGGCTGGTTCCGCGGCAAGAAGAAGGCGAAGCCCAGAAAGGCGTCCGCCTGATATCCCTCCCGATTCCTCCTGACCGAGTCCTCGCGGCTCGGTCTTTTTTTGGGACATTTTGGGACGATAGACGATGGCTAACGAAAACGTCATGCTCGCGCTTACCCTGGCAAATGGCCAACTCGCCCTTCGGCATGACTATCCTCGTCCCCAGCCCAGGCCGGGCGAGGCCCTGTTGCGGATGCGCTACGCGGGCATTTGCGGCACGGATCTGGCGCTCATGGCGGGATACAAAGGGGGGTTCGAGGGGGTGTTGGGGCATGAGTATGTGGCCGAGGTGGTGGAGGCGCCCGGGAACGAGGCCTGGGTCGGACGCAGAGTGGTGGGGGAGATCAACACCGCCTGCGGGGAATGCGATCATTGCCGCCGGGGCCTGGTGACCCACTGTCTGCGGCGTCGGGTGCTGGGCATCATCGATTGGGATGGCGCGTTCGCCGAGTATCTCCTTAGCCCGGTCGAYTTGCTGCATCCCATCCCCGACCATGTGCCCGATGAGATGGCGGTGTTTGTGGAGCCTTTGGCCGCGGCCTACGCGGCTTTACGCGATCTGCCTCCCGATGCAGGGGATCGGGTGATCGTTCTGGGGGATGGCCGATTGGGCCAGCTCATTGCCCGGGCGTTTCAGGCGGAGGGGTATGGTCCGCTGCTGGTGGGACGTCATGCGCATAAACTGGCCCTGGCCGCTGAGATCGGCATTCGCACCGCCACGGAACTCCCTCCGGGTCAGGAGTTCGACATCGCGGTGGACGCTACCGGCAATCCGCAGGCCGTGGCTCAGCTTTTGGGCGCACTTCGCCCCCGCGGCGCACTCATCCTCAAAACCACCAGCGCCTCTCCCTCCCAGCTCGATTTGAGCCCGGTGGTGGTGAATGAATTGCGGATCATCGGCTCTCGGTGCGGGCCATTCCCTCGGGCCATCCAGGCCCTGGCCCAGGGCCGCATCGATCCCCGCCCATTGATCACGGCCATCTATCCTCTGGAGCGGGGGCTGGAGGCGTTTGAGCATGCGCGACGGCGTGAGAGCTTGAAGGTGTTGCTTCGGCATTAGAGGATGGCGTTCGCACTTTCCAACGTCTATCCTCTATCTCGCGCGCAGTGCGTCATTTTGGACGTCATGAAGAATCGTGATCTTCGAGGCTATTGATGCTATAATGCTAACTTGCGCTTCAACGCCTTTTCGCCTATCTCGCCTGAGGACATCGCTCGCCCCAAGTCGGGTTGGGGTGGAGGATGGCGTGCGGAGCGTCTGCACCTGTGCGGCATGGACGGATGGAACGCCCAAACCGCGCCCAACACTTCAAAAAAGGAGTAGCTATTCCCATGAGAACGCTCAATAAGTTCGCTTTTCTCTCCCTGCTGGTGACCGCATTGGTCCTTTCGTTGTTCAGTGGCGGCGGCCAGATGGCCAGCGCCCAGGGCTCCATCCCTGACGACGAATTGGCCTATATCGACGCCGGCGGTTTTATCAATATTGTCGATCCAGTGACGCCCTCAGGAGGAACGCCCTTCACCTGGCGTTCGCCCACGGGCGGTTACACCGATATGGCGGCTCTCGACGTGAACGGCGACGGCGTGGATGAGATCGTCGCGATCGCGGGGGGGACGGTGCGCCTGCTCGTTCCCTTCAATACAGGGGGAACGCCGCCTCAGTTCAGCCAGACCATCCCCAGCGGCTTTCAGTATGTCTACGTGGCGGCAGGCGATTTCGTGCCGGGCGATGGCGGCCGCGACGAGATCTTGGTGCAACGGACCGACAACCGCAACAACAGCACGTACAGCGTTCAGATCTACGATGGCAACGCCGACGGCGCCTCGTGGCAATTGGTGTTTGATGAGGTCTTCGGAGTCAACTGGATTCGTCTGGTTGGGGGCGATGTGGATGGCGATGGCAAGGCGGAGATCGTGCTGGCCCAGTCGAGCGCTTACCGCATTTACTGGTCGCCCGACGTGAATTTCAACCATAGCGGCGACCAGGCGGTGAGTCTGCGCCAACCTGTGGT
>DUEQ01000577.1 GCA_011192085.1 Caldilineae bacterium | reverse complement strand
CGTCCTGTCCGCCGGTGGGCTGCGGGGCGCCGCCCACCTGGGTGTGCTGCGTCGTCTTGTCGCCACCATTCCCGTTCTCTTCGGGGTGTCGTTGCTGGTCTTTTCTTTCATCCATCTTATCCCAGGCGATCCTGCCCTGGCGATGTTGGGGGAGCACGCTACGGAGGAGAATGTGGCTCGCATTCGCGAGCGTTTGGGGTTGAATGAACCTTTGCCCGTGCAGTATGTGCGGTTTCTGGTGGGGAAAATGACGTTCGAACGGATTTCGCCCGAGGATGTGTATAAAACCCGGTTGGGGAAATCCTGCGTGAAGCTGGAAAAGCTGGAGGGGACCATCGTGTGTCAGCGCGAAGGGCTGAGCTGGACCGATAAATACGATAAAAACGCCTGTTATAACCTCTCTACGGTCATGGTGTGTCATGATGGCGGGGTGTTGTGGGGCGATCTGGGCAATTCCATCCATGGCAATATCCCTGTGTCCACGGAGCTGAAGAGGCGGTTTCCCGCCACTGTGGAGTTATCCCTGGCCGCCATTTTTATTGCTGTCATCATTGCTATCCCCGCGGGGGTGGTTTCGGCCATCAAACGCAACAGCCTCATCGACACTATGACCATGATGGGCGCGCTGATCGGGGTGTCCATGCCTATCTTCTGGCTGGCCATTCTGTTAATGTACATCTTCGGGCTCGTGTTGGGATGGTTCCCCACCGGAGGACGGTTGAGCGTGGGGATAGAGCTGGAGCATATTACTGGGCTGCATCTGGTGGACGCCACGCTGACTCGCAATTGGCCCGCGTTCAAGGATGCATTCTCGCACTTGGTGCTCCCCTCCATGGCTTTGGCCACCATCCCGCTGGCCATTATCGCCCGCATGATGCGCTCTTCGATGTTGGAGGTGTTGGGGCTGGATTATGTGCGTACGGCCCGGGCCAAAGGGCTGAGTGAGCGGGCGGTCATTATCCGACATGTCATGCGCAATGCACTGTTGCCCGTCATCACCATCATTGGCATCCAGTTGGGTAGTTTGATGGGGGGCGCTATCCTTACTGAGACCGTTTTCGCCTGGCCAGGCATCGGCAAATGGGTGTTCGACGCCATCAGCGGCCGCGATTATCCCATCGTGCAATCTGTCACGTTGCTGGTGGCGCTGATCTTCGTTCTGGTCAATCTTGTCGTCGATATCAGCTACGCCTTCCTCAACCCTAAAATCCGATACGACTGATGACTGTTTCCATTACAGACAACGAATACGACCTTCAGGATGTTTTTAAGCGCGGTTCCGAAAGCCAGTTCAAACGCGCGTTACGGCGCACGCTGAAAACGCGCAGCGCCCAGGTGGGGCTGGCTTTGGTCCTGACTTTTCTCTTCATCGGCCTTTTCGCGCCCATGCTCTGGCCATACGACGCGCGTACCGATCTCGACTTGCGGTCGCGATTGCAGCCGCCTAGCAAGGAGCATCCCTTTGGCACCGACGACTTGGGTCGCGATGTCCTGATGCGGGTGGTGCACGGCGCTCGGGTCTCGTTGCGGGTGGGTGTGATGGTCGTAGCCATTTCCCTCTCCATCGGCACCATGCTGGGGCTCGTCGCGGGCATGGTGGGCGGCGTGTTGGATAGTTTCATCATGCGCGTCATGGATGTGATGTTATCCTTTCCTTACGTGCTGTTGGCCATCGCGCTGGTGGCGGCGTTGGGTCCGGGTTTGCGCAACGCCATGATCGCCATCGGCATTGTGTACATCCCGCCCTATGCGCGCCTGGCCCGCTCCATGGCGTTGCAGATCCGGGAGGAGGATTTTGTGTTGGCTGCGCGGGCCTTAGGGGCCAATCAACGACGCATTCTCTTTACCCACATCCTGCCCAATGGTCTATCCCCTCTTATTGTTATGGCCACCCTTAGCATGGGCACTGCGGTGCTCGATGCGGCCGCGCTTGGCTTTCTGGGCTTGGGGCAACAACCCCCCTATCCTGAGTGGGGTAAGATGTTGGTGGACAGCATGCAGTTTATCCTCTCGGGCTCTTGGTGGGTTATGCTCTTCCCGGGCCTGGCTATCATGTTTACGGTGCTGGGCTTCAATTTGCTGGGCGACGGTCTGCGCGACGCCCTTGATCCTCGACTGCGGTTGTAACTGAGAATTGCCCAAGTGCGGGCGTTTGCACTATCATTGAGTCGTCGTTTTACAAACCCCACACATTATCTCAAGGAGAAAACCTCCATGTCGAATCGAACCGTCACCCTGCTCGACAAAGCCACGTTCACCGTGCTTGGCGAACCTGTGAGCGTGGGTCAGAAGGCCCCGGCCGCCGCGGGCCGCACCAGCGGCTTCAGCACCGACACCTTCGATGTGATTAAAAACACTCAGGGCAAGGTCCGGGTGCTCGTCTTCGTGCCCAGCCTGAACACAGGCATCTGTTCGGCCCAGGCCCGCAAGTTCAACGAATCCTTCGAAGGCGATGATCAGGTCGTGGTCGTCACCATCAGCGCAGACCTGCCTTTCGTGCAGGAGCAATGGTGCGGCGCGGAGGGCCTGGAGGATGCTGTCATGGTTTCCGATCATTATGATATGGCGATCTCCAACGCCTACGGCACGCACATCAAAGAGCTGCGCCTGAGCCAGCGCGGCGTCATCGTGGTGGACGCGGAGGGCGTCGTGCGGTATACCGAATACTGCCCCGAGATCGCCATGCATCCCGATTACGACGCGGCCATCGCCGCGGTCAATGCATTGCGCTGACCGCATCCCTTCATCGCCCCGGTCTGCCCAACAGGCTGGGGCGTTTTTATCATCCTCCTTTCTCCATTTTTTCGCATCCGTTTTTGAACCAGGAGGCGTCTTTTGGATAACAGGAAAAAGCCTGAGGGCCTCGAAAGCATCCTTTCTCCTGATGAGAAGGCTCGCCATCGTGGGCGGCTGGGATTGGCTATCCCCTGGGAGCATATGCCCTGGTGGGTTATCATTACGGCGTTTATTGCCGTTTTCGTCTTTTTCTCCATCGTCAATAACGATTATTATCGCAACGCCTTT
>DUEQ01000576.1 GCA_011192085.1 Caldilineae bacterium | reverse complement strand
CGAGGCAAGATGCAGATCGGAGGTGTAGAAAAGGGTGCGAGCCATAAAAATGCCCATGTGTCGCGCCACCTGGGAGTACCGACGTTGTTGCATAAGCGCTTCCCGCATGACCAGATGGCGATTCAGGTCCTCAATGACCATGATGTGGTTTTCATCGTCGTAATGATAAACTTGGGGAACCTGATCGGGGCAGTAGCGACCTTCGATGCGGAGGATACCCACTTCGATGCGGGCCCGGTCCACGGGCATTTTGAAGTCGGGGTAGCGCCAAGCGTAGGGCAGGGCCTGTTTAATCAGGAGGGATCGCTGGGGATCGGCCTGATCATGCACCCGAAAGAGGAGATTGACGTTGCCTTCGGTGATGGGTTCTGCAGCCAAGAAGGCATCACCGAAGATCTCTTGCGCCAAAGGCAGACGTCGAATGTACGTGATTGCGGTTTGAGAGGTAAGGGGTTCAGACATAACGAAACCTACTGATGATATGGGTTATTCAACGGCATGAATTGCGATAAGGGCCCGCTCCTGAACAGCCTCCAAGGCCTGACGGGGCGACATCTCGCCCACAAAAGCTCTATGCACGAACGCGTAGAGGTCGCCCAGGAAGCGTCCCAGTCGCGGGTCTGCGGGCAGGGGTCGGGCCCGATCGAGCATGGCTCGCTGCGCAGCCAACCAGGGGTATCGAGCCATGGCATCGGGCGTGTAACTGCGTTCCCGAACGGGGCTGCCCGCAGTGCGGATAACCGCGGCATCGGTATCTGGTCCCATGGCCTGCATGAGCGCGGCGAGGATCTCTCGCTGAACGCCGTGAGGTTGATTCGCAGGGATTCCTACGCCCCAGGTCGCGTTCCAGGGCGTGGGGAAGATGGCGGCCCGATAAGGAGGAAGCGAAAGGTCTGCATCGAGGAAGAGGGGTGCGGCCTGGCCGCCCCAGGTGGCCACAAGGGCGGCCTCGCCTCGGCGGATGACGTCGGCGATTTCAGCGTTGCCGAAGCGATGGGTTTGGGGCGGCGCGTAGGCGCGCAGGGCGAGATAGGTCTCCAATGCAGTGAGGTTGGCGGGATGGGTGAGATCGGGCTGTCCAGATTCGTCGAAGATGCATCCGCCCGCTTCCCACAGGTAGGGCAACCAATCGGTGAAGATCTCGCTGGCGTCGGCTTTGAGCGCGATGCCCGCGTGCTTGGGCGGGTGATGGGCCTTGCAGGCCAGGTCCAGCAGGTCCCGGGTCGAGATGACGGGGACCTCCTCCTCGAATTCGAAGCATGAGTCCAGGTAGAAGAGGATGTGGCCGTCGGTGAAGAGGGGCAGCAGGTAGTCCTCGTCCTGGTAGCGGCATTCCTGGGCCACGCTGGGGATGATGTCCCCGGCGTCATAGCTGCCCCGAATCTCTTCGGGCAAGGCGGCTGCGATGGGGGTCAGGGGCGCGAGGAGGCCGCGATGGGCCAGTTCGGGCAGCCAGATGTGGCCGGGGATGAACGCGGCCTGCCAGGGGCTGACCTCCGCGGTCAGCCCCGCCATGAGCGCGTCCCGATACTCGGGCCAGGGGATGATGTGAAGTTGGGCGTTGAGCTCGGGCCTGCGGGCCAGGGCCTCATCCAGYGCATCCAGGGCCGGGTCGTTRGGGCCGATGATGTGCAGCATWGGTTCCAGTATCCAAKATCCWGTGGTTCAGTCATTGGCCATTGACCATTGGCCATTGGTCATTTTTCAGGCCAGGTCTTTCGTTTCTTCCTGCACGATGCCGATGAGATGGTCAATGGAGGTGATCGATTTGCGTTCCATGAGCCAGCGTTTGCCGATGTGAATGGCGGCGCGTTCCGCCACGGCCCGCTTTTCCGGGTCCTCGATGCTGGAGATATCCCACACGCTGACGATGCCCATCATACGGCGCAGGAATTTGACGCCGCCGTGGCCCGCGGTCTCCTCCAGGATGTGCTGGATGGTGCGCTTCCGGTAAGCGGCGAAAGCTTCCTGCCCGCCGGGGAAGTCCCAGTAATCCAGGGGCATGAGTTCGCTGTCGGGACGGGCGTTTTCAACCCACAACCGCTCGAATTTGGTCGCGAACTGGTTCCAGATATCGCGGATGGTCTCCAGAATCCAGTTTTGATAATCGGCCCGGGCCTCGGGGTCGGGGGTGTGTGCGAAGTGGGAGAGGTAGTTGAGGACCAGGTTTTGGAGCACCGCGCCCACGTCGTAGCCCATGGGGCCGAAGAAAGCGAATTCAGGATCGATGACCCGGGTGTCCTCCTGGTTGATCATGATGGAGCCGGTGTGCAGGTCGGCGTGGATGAGGGCCTCGGCGTGGTTCATGTAGCTGTCCTTCATGGCCGCGATCTCCAGCTTCAGTGCGGGGTCGGAGCGCACGGCCTGCACTTCGTCGTCCACCAAAGGATTCCAGTTATTCTCTTCCGATTCTTTGTAAGGGTTGGTGTAGACAAAGTCTTCCTGAAGTTTGCGCAGTCCTTCATTGACAAAGCGAGCCTGGAGGAGTTTCTTTTCCGGACCGCTTAGGTAATGGTCAGAGGTGAAGTAAAGGGTTTGAGCCAGGAAGGATGAGATGTGCTCTGCGAAGTGGGGGAACTTCTCCCGAGCGACCATAGGCTTGCGCATGATCTGGTGGGAGCCCAGGTACTCCATGGCGATGGTGTACATCTCCTGGTCAAAGTCAAAAAGCTCAGGAGCCAAGCCGGGAGCATATTTATTGTGCTCCTTCAGGGCTTCGGCTTCGTAGCGGGCCCGCTCCTGAGTCAGAGGCCATGATTCGCCCACAACCCGCAAGAATGGGAGCGCTTGTTTGATGACCATGGCGTTACTGGGATCATCCTGATTCTCGACGATGTACACAAAATTCAGGTTGCCATCCCCCACCTCGCGAATGTGGAGCCGGGCGTCAGCGGGAAAGAAGTCCTTGAGCGCCGGACGTTGGCGCAGATAGTCGAGGATATTGTTTTCAGTAAGAGCATAGAAAGGCACAGGAACCTCCTTGGGAATTCCCTACGCAGTATGCATTGGATCAGAGGAACGTTTTTC
>DUEQ01000575.1 GCA_011192085.1 Caldilineae bacterium | reverse complement strand
CCCAATCGAGATGATACACTCCACCAACTCACCCGGGCCACATGACTATCACCCTTCGCTATTTGTCTGAGAGTTACCAATGACTCGATGGTTAACCCTATCTGCGGCCAGCAAACTTCTGGGCGTGCATCCCGCAACATTGCGACAATGGGCGGATGCGGGCAAGATCCCCTCCTTCCGCACGCCGGGCGGGCACCGTCGTTTCCGGGCGGAGGACCTGCGTCGATTCCTGGTGCAGGCCAGCCACGCCGCGCCCCAGGACGCCCTGGCTACGGAGGACATGCTGCTGACGACGGCGCTGGTGGAAACGCGGCGCGATCTGCAACAATCGCCCCCCTCCGAACAGAGCTGGTACAGCAAATTCGACGAAGAGGGCATGGCCAGGCAGCGCGTCCTGGGGCGCTCCCTGTTCGAGAAGGCCATCCGCTATCTCACCCTGGAGGAGGCCCGCCCCATTATCCTGGAAGAGAGCCGGGAGCTGGGACGAGCGTACGCCCATTCCTCCCTGCGATACGACATCTCCCTGCTGGACACGGTGCGCGCCTTTCAATTCTTCCGGCAGAAGCTCTATCAATCCCTGGTTTCCGATGAATCGGGCGCGGGTCTGGCCACGGCCGATAACGCGCGTTTTCGAGCGGATTTCGACGCCTTCTTCGATGAGGTGTTGTTCGGTTTGATCGAAACCTATGAGCGACAGTTGCTGGATCAGAAGGTCGTCATCGAGCAGCGCCCCGCCGACGGGAATGAACCCTCGCTGGATTAGGGCGCTGCGCCTAACCCACCCCCGGAGCCATGCCTGCCATGACCGCGAATCGTCTTTTGCCCGCGCTGATTCTGGCCGTCCTCATTCTGGGCGCTGGATGGATATGGGTGAGCCGCGCGCCCAGCGGCGCGGCCGCGCGGCCGCCTGAAAGCATCCCCCTCAAAGGCCACCCCGCACCCGATTTCACCCTGCAGACCGTGGATGGCGCCCCTCTCGCCCTCGCCGATCTCCGGGGGAAAGCGGTCGTGCTCAATTTTTGGGCCACCTGGTGTCCTCCCTGCCGGGGGGAGATGCCTGAGCTCCAGGCCGCGCATGAGACCTACGCGCCGGGCGGGCTGGTCGTGCTGGGCGTCAATCAGGCGGAAGCGCGGGCCGTGGTGCAGGCCTATCTCGATGAACTGGGCCTCACCTTCCCCGTGGTCCTGGACGCCCAATATGAGGTGGCGGAGCGCTATTCGGTCAATTCCCTGCCCACCACCTTCTTCATCGACCGCGAAGGCGTCATCCGCGACATGGTCGTGGGCCAAATGAACGCAGCCCTCCTCAGCGAACGCATCAAGACCATCTTCCCCTAAACCATCCTCGCCATGCTTCCCACCATCTCCCTCGGCTTCCTCTCGCTGCCCACCTATCCCTTGCTGCTCCTGCTGGGCTATTTCTTCGGCCTCTGGTTCGCCAGCAAGGCGGCCGAGCGCCGCGGCCTGAATCCCGATCACATCTACAACATTGGCTTCTACGCGGTCATCGCCGGGGGCGTTGCCGGACGGTTGGGGCATGTGATCCGCTATTTCCCTGCCTACCGTCTGGACCCGCTTAGCGCGCTCTCGCCTAACGTCACAGCCATGGAGCCCCTGGCCGCGCTGGCCGCAGCCTTGATCGCGCTGTTCTGGTATCAGCGCAAATACCGCATGCCCTGGCCCGCGCTCCTCGACGCCCTGGCGGGCCTGGGGCTGGTCTTTCTCGCGGCCCGGGCCCTGGCCGAGGGGCTGAACGGCCTGGCTTTCGGCGAGCCAACCATGGCGCCCTGGGCCATCTACCAATGGCAAGTGGCCCGCCACCCCGTGCAATTCTATGAATGCTTCGGCGTCCTCGTGGTCATCCTCTGGTTTTGGTCGCTGTTGAGGCGTTTGCGGCCCGGTTTTGGCGCCCTGTTGGCCGTGGGCGGCTACGCAGGCGTGCGGCTGATCGTGGACGCCTTTCGGGCGGAGCCCGTTGTGGTGGGGGATGGCTTCCGTCTGAGCCAGGTCGTCGCCTGGATCGCGCTGCTCGTCGCGTTGCTCGCGTTCTATCAGGCCACGCGGACGCCGTCCGCGGGTTGAGCTCGAATCCCCTTACGGGTTCAACCGATGCACGTGGGGKCGGATGTGCAGGCGGTCGATGAGCTCATTGAGCTCCGCCAGAGTCAGCGCCCGATTCTTGCCCGCGTACGCGGTGAGCGCGGCCTCCATCAYATTCGTGCCGAAGGAGCGTCCCTCATAGCGTGGCGTCGTGGTGATCAGCCAGCGCACGCCCCGGGCCTTGAGCARCTCCACATCCGCCGCCGTGGTCGTGTTGGTGAGGATGTCYTTGCCCGCGAGGTCATCAGGCATGTGCTTGCGGATGTAGAGGAAATCGCCCGCGATGAGATCGGCCTGGGCCCAATACCTCTCGTATTTGGGCTCGATGCGCTCTTGCTTTTCGCCCGTGGGGTAGACCATGGAGATGGGGAGCTTGCCCACGATGGGGAGGAGCGCCCTGCCCAGCCGTTGCAGATTGTCCAGCCCTTTCACCGGGATGGGGATGCCTAGCGCAAACATGAGATCGCCAAAGATCACCTCATCTGCCACGTCGGCCACGGCCTGGGCCATACCAAACCGATCCACCCCCAGGGTGAAGAAGGCGCGGCGATAGTGGAGCATGCCGCCGAGATGCTCCGCGGCCAGCTCGAAGACCCGGCGCTCCAGGGTGTGCTTCAGGCCGCGGCCATCCACCGCGGGGGTGCGCTTCACATCCTTCACCAACTGCAATCCCGAACGGAGGGGGTACTCCTTATCGCCCAGGCGCAGGTAAAGCTCCACGCCGCCCACGCCCAATGCATCCACCTGACCATCTAGCTCCGCAAAGAGCTGGCGGGCTTTGTCGGGATCGCCGTCCGTGCCGATGCGCTCCACCTGGATGGGCGTGCCATCGAACTGGATGACGACCTGTTTGTTTCGCTTGCTGCTGCCAAGGCTGACGCTGACGGCGCGTTTCATGGTCGTGGCTCCTCATCACCCGGCAGGACATGATATTCCGCATCCACGATCTCCACCCTCTCTGTGCGCTCCTGGCCGATGGCGTGGAAATCCGCGTCCTTGTAGGGCTCGTGATAATAGGATTCATGCTCCATCTGCACCTCCTTGAACACCGTCATCTTGTTTTTGAGGTAAACGGCCATGACCACAACTCCGAAGATGAC
>DUEQ01000574.1 GCA_011192085.1 Caldilineae bacterium | reverse complement strand
GCTCGAAAGCGTTCGCTTGGCTCGCACCCGCAACCCCCACGGTTGCAGGCGAACCCCACGCATATCTCCTTCGAACTCTCCGATTCTCCGTTTAATATCCCCTCTTGTTTAACAACCAGGTTGCGGGCGGGGTACCCACCCGTTTTTCCGAACTCCCCAGGAGCAGGAGGCGGCCGATATGGTCTTGAGTGACCTCCACATAGACCGCGACCGGCTGGCCGACCTGTGCCGGCGTTACGGTATAGAACGCCTGGAACTTATAGGCAGTTTCGCCAGGGGCGATGCCGGACCTGAAAGCGACGTGGATGTTCTTGTGACCTTCAAGCCGGGAGTCCGCATCGGCCTTGAGTTCGTGAAGATCAAGGAAGAACTGGAGGCTCTTTTCGGCCGCGAGGTGGATCTTCTGACAAGGGCCTCGGTGGAGAGCTCCCCGAACAAGTATTTCCGGCATTTCGCATTGAGGCGGACGGAGGCGATCTATGAGTCCGCTTGACCCGCGCGAGCGGGACCTCGTCAAGTGCGAGGACATGCGCATCCACGCCGAGCGAGCGAGAAAATTCATGGGCACGCGCTCGCTGCAGGAGTTCCTCTCGGACGAGATGCTCCAGGCCGCCGTGATACGTTGCGTGGAGGTAGTGGGCGAGGCTGCGCGGCAGGTCTCGGAAGATACGCGGCGCCGTGTGCCCGGTATCCCATGGGCACAGATCGTGGGTATGAGGAACATTCTC
Organism: Caldilineae bacterium; assembly: GCA_011192085.1. Lineage (GTDB taxonomy): Bacteria > Chloroflexota > Anaerolineae > J102 > J102 > M2005. The sequence goes on along the minus strand of DUEQ01000574.1, from coordinate 2,531 downwards.
GCGCACGATTACGGGGCGGTGGACCTGGAGCGGGTCTACAGCGTGGTAACGGAAGAGATGACGGAATTGCTCGAACACGTAAATGAGCTCATCTCGTCGCTGGAACAGGAAGTGGGGTGGCGGGAGGGCGGCGATGAATGACGGCGGCGCGAGCGAGAAACCGATAGCCATCGACGAAGCCACCATCCAGGAGATCGTCCGGCGGATATTGAGTGTGACCGCGCCGGATCGCATCATCATCTTCGGCTCGGCCGCCACGGGCGAGATGACCCGCGACAGCGACATCGACCTGCTCATAGTCGAAAGAGACCCCGGCGACCGCCGCAAGAAAAGCGTGCGGCTCAGAGAGATGCTCTGCGGGCTGGGATACCCCTTCGACGTAATAGTGATCTCAACCGAATGGTTCGAGGAAAGCAAGGGCGTCATCGGCGGCATCGCGTACCCGGCCAACAAGTACGGGAAGGTGATCTATGAGGCCGCCTGAGGAGGTCAAGAAGGAAATCGTCCGGCAATGGCTCGCCAAGGCCGAGCAGGACATGAAGGCGGGCGAGGCACTGCTTGTTGCGGAACCGCCCCTCCTCTATCCCGCCTGTTTCCACGCCCAGCAAGCCGCCGAGAAATACCTCAAGGCGCTTCTCACCTGGCACCAGATCGAATTTCCGAAGACGCATGCCATCGAGCAACTCCTCGACCTGGTAAAAGATGCGGAGCCCGAAACCGCGTCGAGCCTCAGGGACGCCATCCTGCTCACTCCGTATGGCGTGGACATCCGATACCCGGGCGATCAACCGGAGCCGGATTTGGAAGAGGCGCGTGAAGCCGTGGAACTGGCTCGTAAGGTCCGCGACGCGATTCTTCCGCTCCTTGAGGACGAACCGGGCTCCTCAACGACATGAACAATGGATGCCGGTCCCACTGAACAAAGCACCCTGCCGATATCCCGCTGCGCCATTTACACCCGCCAGTCCATCGATACCCGCAGCGACTTCACCTCGTGCCAGGCCCAGTTCGAGATCTGCCGTAACTACCTCAAGTCCCAGCAGTGGTTGGGATGGCGATGGATCGAGGAGCGTTTCGACGACGAAGGATACTCCGGCGCCACCCTCGACCGCCCGGCCCTCCAGCGCCTGCTCGAAAAGGTGCGCCGTGGCGAGATAAACCGTGTTATTGTCTACAGTCTGGACCGTCTGTCCAGGAACGTCATCGGCGGACTCCAACTCCTCCAGGAATTCCGGCAACGGGATGTTGCCCCGGTGGTGGCGACATGCCCGGATCTGGGCTCCGCGGCCCAGGACAACCTCATCATCAACATCCTGAGCGTCTTTGCGGAATTCGAGCGGGAACTCATCCGCAACCGGATAGCCGAGGTCCGCGCGGCCCTCAAGCGCCAAGGCAAGCGGGTTAGGCGGCACGGTCCCCTACGGCTATGACGCAGATCCGTTCACGAAGCAACTCGTGGTCAACGGAGAGGAAGCCCGCCGGGTGCGGGAGATGTTTACCATGGCCGCAGAGGGCAGGCGGCCGAGCGAGATCGCCCGCATCGCGAGCGGGCGCGGCTGGCGCACGGAGGTTCGTGAGGGGCAAAGGACGGGCCGGGTGAGCGGGGGCAATCCCTGGACAGCCCGCCAGGTCCTGGCAACGCTCTCGAATCCCGTCTATCTCGGCAAGTTCGCAGATGGCGACGGCACGCGGGAGGGTGTCCACGAAGCCGTCATCCCGGAGGAGTTGTTCGAGGCCGCGCGCCGCCAGATAGAATCGCGGCGGACGAGGGCACCGGGCCGGGAGGAACACGAGGAGAGATGGCCGCTCAAGGGGCTCATCCGTTGCGCCGGGTGCGGCCGGGCCATGAGCAGCCACACAACGCGCCACGGCAGCAGGATATACCGTTACTATCGCTGCCGCTCCCATGCAGGCGGAAGACCACCCTGCCCCGGCGTGCAGGTCCCGGCCGGGGAGATTGAAAGCGAGATATCTCGCATTCTTTCCGGCTTTCCCGAAACAACACTGGTAAGTAAGAGGAACAGGGACACCCTTCTCCGATTCTCCGCCGCGTGGTCGCTGTTCGGATCGGACGCTCGAAAGGAGGTCCTGCGGCAGGTGGTCAAGGAAATCAGGTGGGACGCACGAACCGGCGAGATATCGCTTTCGCTGGACGAGGAAACGCTCAGGCGGTGCGGTAGAAACGAAGATGAGGAGCGCAGGAGTGTTCGAATAGATGCCGTGAGCGCCCACGCGAAAACTACGAACCCCCGCCGGAGGTGAAGCCATAAGTGACGGTCTTTCAACAGGTTCGCTCCAAGGGCTGTTAACCAACCGGTGGCCCTTGTGTCAGGTGGTGATTGAGCCAGATTTCAATCCGCCAACTCTGGCGGTTCTTAGTTAACGCGAGACCCCGTTGGGATGACCCGGCGGGGTCTTTGCTTTTCTCCTTGATTCACTCGGGCCGTCCCTGGCCCTCGCCCTGCCTGGCGCTCCTGGATTTCAGAAAACACGGTGATTCCACAATCGCCGTCAAGTCACTGAAAGCCGCC
>DUEQ01000573.1 GCA_011192085.1 Caldilineae bacterium | reverse complement strand
TGGCGCTGATGAATCTGGCCCGCCGCGAGGTGTGGCAGCGTTTTCACATCCTGCTGGAGCCCGAGATCCTGTTCGTCGGCGATTGGCCCGAAAGCGAGTTGCTGAGCGCCCCAGTTTCGTGAGCGGACGACAGACGATGGACGACGGGCGACGGCTGTGGGCGCTTCTCCGTCGTCCTCCGTCCCTCCTCCAGCGTCCTTTCATCGGCATCGGCGGACCGTCGCCCGTGTGTAAGCCCGTTCACTGAATACTGATCCTGATTACCACCACCCCATGTCTCCATCAAAAACCACAGTCGGTCTCATTTTCGGCGGCCAATCGGGCGAGCACGATGTTAGCCTGATGAGCGTGCAATCGGTCATCGCGGCCCTGGACCCCGCACGGCACCAGGCCGTGCTCTTCGGCATCGACAAGCAGGGCCGCTGGCTGTTCGAGGATCCCCTGGAGCGCTTGCTGGCAGGGGAGAGCGCGCCGCCCGACGCGCCCCGCTGGCCCGAAGCCGAGCGCCTCGCGGGCGTCGATATCCTCTTCCCCGTGCTGCACGGGCCCAACGGCGAGGATGGCGTCATCCAGGGGTTCTTCGAGCTGGCCGATATCCCCTACGTCGGCAACGGCGTGCTCGCCTCCTCGGTAGCCATGGACAAAGCCCTGGCCAAGAGGTTGTTCCAGGCCTATGGTCTGCCCCAAACGTCCTGGCAGACTGTCTCCCGCACCCAGTTGGAAACGTCTCCTTCCCATGTGCTGGCCCGATTGGAAAACGCGCTGGATTACCCCATGTTCACCAAGCCCGCGAATCTGGGCTCCAGCGTCGGCATCCGCAAGGCGTACAATCGCGATGAACTGCTGGCTGGCCTGCACGAAGCCGCGGCATATGATATAATCATCGTCGTGGAACAGGCTGTGCCCCATGCAAGAGAGATCGAAGTTTCGGTTTTGGGCAACGACCATCCTCGGGCGTCCATTCCAGGTGAAATCGTTCCCAGCAATGAATTCTACGATTACGAAGCCAAGTATCTCAGCGGCGAGAGCGAGGAGCGCATTCCTGCGCCCATCTCTCCGCAGCTGGCTGCACAGGTGCAAGCGATGGCGCTGCGCGCGTTCAAGGCCGTGCATGGCAGCGGTCTGGCCCGGGTCGATTTTCTGCTCAACGACGCCACGGGTGAGCTGTTCTTGAATGAGATCAATACGATGCCCGGCTTCACCCGCATCAGCATGTTCCCCAAACTCTGGGCGGCCAGCGGCCTTCCCTATCCCGAGCTCATCGACCAGCTGATCCAGCTTGGTTTCGAACGTTACCGCCAGAAGCGCGCCCTGCGCACCACCTTCGAGCCCGCGGTCTGAGTTCGAATCGTTCCCCCATCCCCCACTATGGCTCGTCGACGCACCGCACGCAAACGCAAACGCTTTGAGACTCCCAGCATCTCCGCTCTCCTGCCAGGCACGCTGGAGCAGGGCAAGCCGAGGAAGCCGCGCAGGCGCGGCGCGCCGCGCCAACGAAAGCGGGCGGGCGCGCTGTCCATGGTTTTCACCCGCTGGGGATTCTCCCATGATGTGGCCGCGCTGTTGGTCATCGCTGCGCTGGCGGGCCTGTTCATCCTCCTCTCCGACGCCCGGTTCATCGTGGAGACGCCGACCGTTTCGGGCAATCAGATTCTCGATGCGGGGGATATCATCCGCCGGTCGGGATTGGAGCAGACCAACATCTTTCTGATCCAAACGGACGAGGTCACCCGCCGACTATCGCTGATCCCTCAGGTGAAGGAGGCGCATGTGCGGTTGGGGCTGCCCAACCGGGCCGAGATCCTCATCACCGAACGGCAGCCCGCGCTCAATTATGTGCGGGAGGGCGAAACCTATTGGGTAGATGAGGAAGGACGGATCTTCCCGGCCAGCGAATTTCGGATCGATTTGCCCGTGCTCCTGGATGATGATCGCTCGGCCAGCGCAGATGATCAGCATCTAGATCCGGCGCTGAGTCAGGCCATCCTCTTCTTGCACGCCAGCATGCCCGAGCTCAACGAGTTCAACTATCGTCGGGATTTCGGGCTCTATTTTCTCAGCCCGGAGGGCTGGCGCGTGTATCTGGGAGATGGTCAGAATATGGAGAGGAAACTGCGCAAGTGGCGGATCATCCGCCAGCAGCTTTTGCAAGACGGCGGCTCCGTCAAGGYAGTGGATTTGCGMTTCGACAATGTTTATGTGAAAAGGTGAACCTACCGTGTCCGAAATCATCACCGCCATCGATGTTGGCACCACCAAGATMTGYRCATTCATTGCAGAGCGCACGCCCGAGAACKCGCTTCACCTGCTRGGGGCGGGCTGCAAGCGCAGCCGCGGCCTGCGCCGCGGGGTCGTGGTGCACATCGCCGCGGCCACCGAGGCTATCGCCGATGCGGTGGAGGCCGCGGAGAAGGAGGCGGGCGTGACTATCGAAGAGGCTCATGTGGGCATCGTGGGCGGGCATATCAGCTTCGAAAGCAGCAACGCCGCGATCACCATCTCCCGCAATCGCCCCATCGATTGGCCCGCGGTGAACCGGGTGCTGGCCGAAGCGCAAGGCATCCCCATCACCGCGGATCGGGATATCATCCACGTGATCGCCCGCACCTTCACCATCGACGGGCAAGAGGGCGTGCAGGAGCCCATCGGCATGCATGGTCGCCATTTGGAAGTGGATGCGTACATTGTCACCGGCGCTCGCGCGGCCATTAACAACCTGAAGAAATGCGTGGAAAACAATGGTATCGCGGTGAAAAGTCTGGTTCTGGAGCCTCTGGCCAGCGGCGACGCCGTGCTTTCCTCAGAGGAGAAGGAGGCGGGGGTCGCGGTCGTCGACATCGGGGGCGGCACCACCGACATCGCCATCTATCTCAACGGCACGGTGTGGCACACCACCATCCTTCAGATCGGCGGCAACCATTTCACCAAGGACCTGGCCACGGTTTTGCATACGCCCTATCCCATCGCCGAGAAGCTGAAGCTCCGGCATGGGCACGTTCTGCCCGAATTCATTCCCGAAAACGAGCGGGTGAACGCGCCCGGCTTTGGCGGCAAGCCCAACCAGACGCACTCCCGCCAGTTCATCGCCGAGATTCTGAACGCCCGGGCCGAGGAGCTTCTGCTTTTCGTCCAGCGGGAGATCAATCGCTCGGGATACAGCGATCTGCTGTCCGCCGGATTGGTGCTCACGGGCGGAGGCGCCCGTCTGCCTGGGCTGGATATTTTGGGCCAGGACCTGTTGGGGACGCCTGTCCGCATCGGCGCACCCGCCCCCCTGGGCGACATCCCCAAGCATCTGCTCACCCCAGAGAACGCTTGTGGCGTGGGTTTATTGCAGCAGGCCATCCAGGAGAATCTCTACGAGGCCAAGCCCGCCTCCCTGGGAACCTCTTTCTCAGCCAAATTGGCCCACTGGATGCGTAATCTTCTGCCTGGCTGAATCGATTTTGCACTTTCATCTCGT
>DUEQ01000572.1 GCA_011192085.1 Caldilineae bacterium | reverse complement strand
TTGTGATAGCGGTCTTCTTTTTTTCCACCAGCCCCATTTTCATCCGTTGGGCCGATACGATCTCGAGTTATGAGATCACCTTCTGGCGGCTGACCACCGCGGCCCTGACCGTAGGCGTGATGATGCTGTTCAAGGGGGAGCGGTGGCATGCGCCGCGGGAGGATTGGGGGAAATTCATCCTGTTTGGGTTGATCACGGCGCTACACTTTCTATTCTACATCGCGTCGCTGGCTTTCACCACCATCGCCCACTCCCTGGCCATCGTCTACACCGCGCCCATCTTCGTCACCCTGTTCTCCGTCATCTTTCTCCAAGAGCATATCCCGGTGCGCAAATGGGGGGGCATTCTGATCACCGTGGCGGGGATAGGCATCCTGGCCGGGTTTCAGCCGAACTTCACGAAACGGATGCTTTTCGGCGACATCCTGGCCCTGGGCTCCGCCATCACCTTTGGCTTGTACAGCATCGCAGGGCGCTCGCAACGGCATCGTTACAGCCTCTTCACTTACGCCATCACGACGTACAGCGCGGCCGCACTGTGGGCCATGCCCGCGGCCCTATTCACCTTCACGCCCGACGGCTACACCCCCAAGACAGTGCTCAGCATCCTGGGCATGGGCGTCTTCCCGTTGGGCCTCGGCCACACCCTCTACAACGCGGCCCTGCGCCGGGTCCACGCCTCCTACGCCAACATCATCGCCACGCAAGAAGTGACAGGCGGCATTATCCTAGGCGCGTTGCTTCTGGGCGAGATCCCAGGCGTTAACGAGATCATCGGCGTTCTCGTCGCCCTCTTCGGCATCCTCATCGTCATTCTGTAATTGTTTCCGGGAGGAGGACACCTGAATTCACGTCAACCCAAGCGATTTTCGTCCACCTCCCAGAGGTTTCTACTGAGAACACCACCATGGCTTACGCCTCCTTTCCCCACCATCTCTGGCCCGTCAGCACCCACTTCTTCCAGCAACGCCTGTTTCTAGGGAAGCATGACCTGGGCGAGATCGCGCGCCGTCTGGGATCGCCCCTCTACCTCTACGACCTGGCCACCATCGACCACGCCATCGGCGCGCTTCGGCGAGGGTTGCGGGCATGGCCCGGACCTGGCCTCATCACCTATGCGTCGAAAGCGTGGTTGAGCCTGCCCCTGGCGCAGTTGCTGACCCGCCGCGGCCTGGGCTTCGATGTGGTCTCTTTGGGTGAGTTGGAGATAGCGCAACGGGGAGGGGCAGACTTGCGCCGAGTTCATCTCCACGGCAACAACAAATCGCCCGATCTGCTGGCCCGCGCCGCGGACGCGGGCGTCGGCGCCATCGTTGTGGACAACCTTCACGAACTGAGCCTGTTGGAAGCCATGAAGCCGCCGGCGCCTCTGGCGCTGTGGCTGCGGCTGAACCCCGACCAGTCGCCCGACACCCACGCCTACCGCCAGACCGGGCATGAGGGCTCGAAGTTCGGACTGAACTGGGAGGAGGCCCAGGAGGCTGCTCGCCGCATCGCTCGCGCGCCCCATTTGCGCCTGACGGGCCTGCACGCGCACATCGGCTCGCAATTCTTCGAGCTGACGCCGTGGTTCCGAGCCATCGATCGCCTGGTGGCGCTGGCCGCGTGGGTGGAGAAACGGCATCTGGGAGAGATCCGCTTTCTCTCACCCGGCGGCGGCCTGGGCGTCCCCTACCATCCCGATGATCCCCCCGCGCGTCTGGCCGAGACCGTGGCGCGGCTCAGCCGCTACGCGGCTGGGGTCTGGCGCAACGGGCTGAGCGGGTCCTTTCCCACGCTGACGCTGGAACCGGGCCGGAGTCTGATTGCCCGCGCGGGGGTGGCGTTGTATACTGTGGGTGCTGTTCGCCATCTGGCCTCGGGCCAACGCATCATCGCGGTAGATGGCGGCATGAATGACAACATGCGTCCGGCCCTGTATGGCGCTCGCTACACCGCGGCCCTGGCCCACGCGCCCCTGGCCGCGGCCATGGGTCCAGCCCGCATCGTCGGCCCTCTGTGCGAGAGCGGCGATTTTCTCATCGAACGCATCGATCTGCCTGAAGTCCAGCCGGAGGACATCTTGGCCACGCCTGTATCGGGCGCGTATCACCTCAGCATGGCCAGCAACTACAACGGCATGCTGCGCCCGGCCGTCTACCTCCACGCTCGCGGGGACCTTGTCCCCATGCAGCGTCGGGAGACCGTAGCGGACCTTCTCCATCGCGATATCCCCTTGGAGAATCCTTCAAACCCAACAGGGACAGCATTCAAGGATGCGTAATGCGCGAGATTTTCACGTTTCACGCCTCTACGCTGACACGCCATCACGCTGATAGACCCACACTGAACACGCCATGACCACAGCCATCGTCATCCTAGCTGCGGGCAAGGGCACCCGCATGAAATCTAACCTGCCCAAAGTGCTGCATCCCCTGGCGGGCCGTCCCATGATCGCATACAGCCTCGATCTGGCCCGCGCGCTGAGCGACCTGCCGCCCGTGGTCATTGTGGGCTACAAGGCGGAAGAGGTGAAGGCTGCGGTGGGAAACCGGGCGACGTTCGTGGAGCAGACCGAGCAGTTGGGCACAGGGCATGCTGTCATGCAGGCCGAAGCCGCGCTCGCGGGCCGAGCCGACACGGTGTTGGTCTACGCTGCGGATATGCCTCTGATCACGCCCGCCACCCTGCAGCGCCTGCGCCAGGCCCATGCTGAGAGCGGAGCCGCCATCACGATGCTCTCGGTCATTGCCGAGGACCCGCGCGGGTTTGGTCGCGTGGTGCGCGGGGAGGATGGGGGCGCCCTGGCCATCGTCGAGGAGATCGAGGCCACCGAGGAGGAGAAGGCTATCCGGGAATTGAACGCCGGGGTCTACTGCTTCGACGGGGCCTGGTTATGGCCCGCGCTCCATCGTCTGCAACCCAGCCCGCGCAAGGGGGAATACTACCTCACCGATCTGGTGGGGCTGGCCGTGGCGGACGGGCGCAGGGCGGAGGTGGTGACCACGGAGACGCCCGCGGAGGCGCTGGGCGTGAATACGCGCGTCCATTTGGCCGAGGCCGAGACCGTGGTGCGGCGGCGTAAGAACCGCGATCTGATGCTTTCGGGCGTGACAATCCTCGATCCGGACGCCGTGTATATCCAGCCGCAGGTCCAGGTGGGCCGGGATACAACCATCTGGCCGGGCGTGGTGCTGCGCGGGGACACGGTCATCGGCGAGGGGTGCGTCATCGGCCCCCACGCCGTGCTCACCGACGTCCACGCGGGGGATGGCGCGGTCATCGGCGCGGGCGTGTTGGCGAGGGGGTGCCATTTCCCCGACGGCATCGACATTCCGCCCGGATCCATCCTCAATGACTGATCTTGCTCTCTCGTTATGTCGGATGTTATAGTATGAGAAGCTATTGGAGATTGGCTATTGGGTATTGGACGTTTGTTGTCGACGACGTCCGCGAACAATATCCAATATCGAATATCCAATACCTT
>DUEQ01000571.1 GCA_011192085.1 Caldilineae bacterium | reverse complement strand
TAGGAAATAGATTCTTCCGTGTCATTCTGAGGGAGCGCAGCGACCGAAGAATCGCATGCTTTGCCAGCAGGGAGATTCTTCGCTTCGCTCAGCATGACACAAATGAGATTTTCATCGGTGTCCGCGGGCCGTCGCCCATGTCGTCTTTTTTCAGGAGCGTCAGGATGTCCTTTCGCCCGTCAGGATGAGGATAGCCTCGCGAATGGCTTCGGTCTCTTCGTCGCTGATGGGCTCATGGCGGAAGCGGTAGTCGTGCTTGCGGATGAATGCATCCAGATGGTCGATGAGGGCCTGCCACAGGCGCTGGTGGATAGCCTTCAGTTGGGATGCCCTCTTCTTGTCTGGGCTGAGGCGGATGGCCTGATGCAGGTGATTGTAGCACAATCCCCCCACGTTTTCTAATGCCCCCGCCCAGTCGTCATCCCAATGCCCCAGCAGCTCCTCGATGGCCCGGCGCTCCGCCCCCCGTTCATGCTGGCAGACGGGGCAGTCGTCCAGGGTGGGGGAGAGGTCTCCGTGGGCCCGTCGTAGCCGGGATCGCCGCGCGGGCGCCTGGCGCTGGACGCGGCGCAGGGCCTCCTTGAGCATAGCCCGCTCCAGGATGGCCGCGCCCAGCCGCGCGCCTGGAAAACTCAGCGTCTCCTGGCTGTGGAACGCGCAGAAGCCCAGGCTCTGCACGAGCTGCTGGCGCAGGCCGAAGTCGTTGACGCTCTCATAGAGCAGGCCTTCCAGAAAGGCATGGCCCGCCTGGCGGCCATAGTGGCAGATGGGGCAGCCGGGCGACTGGGCCATGATGCGGGTCAAGTCTTCGAGGGTGGCGGTGGGTTGAGGCATGGCGGTGTGTCCAGGTGAAGGAGGCGTCAGCGTATCGGCGTAGGGTGGGGCTCGGCCAGCCGCTCCGCCAGCGCGGTGTGGCGTTCGGCCACCTGGTCGTTGCGCACGGCGATGCCGATAGCCCGCTTCGTCCCCACCAGCACCGCCAGCTCCCTGGCCCGGGTCACGCCCGTGTAGAGCAGGTTGCGCTGGAGCATGATGTAGTGGGTCGTGTGCACGGGCATGACCACGGCCCGGAACTCAGACCCCTGGCTCTTGTGCACCGAGATGGCCCAGGCATGGGTCAGCTCATCCAGACTGGCCCAATCATAGGTCACGGCCCGGCCATCGAAATCCACGGTCAGGGTCTGCATCTCCAGGTCGACGCCTGTGATCACGCCCATGTCGCCGTTGAACACGTCCAGGTCGTAGTTGTTGCGGATCTGCATCACCCGGTCCCCCACCCGGAGGACGCGTCCCCCCTGGATGCGTAGGGGTTTGGCGGGATGCGCGGGATTCAGCTTCTCTTGCAGGCGCTGGTTGAGCGCGGTCACGCCCAGCGGCCCGCGGTGCATGGGCGTCAGCACCTGGATCTCGGCGCTGGGAATGCCGAACCGGTTGGGGATGCGTCGGGTCACCAGATCCACCACCATGTCCGCAGCCGCGTCCACATCTTCCATGGGGAACAGGAAGAAATCGTTGGCATCCTTGGGGAAGAGGGGCATCTGTCCCCGGTTGATGCGGTGGGCGTTGGTGATGATGTAGCTGCCCGCGGCCTGGCGAAAGATGGTCTCCAGCCGCACCACGGCCACCTCCCCCGAATCGATGATGTCCCGCAGGACATTGCCCGCGCCCACCGAGGGCAGTTGGTCCACATCCCCCACCAGCAGCAGGTGCGCGCCCGCGGGGATGGCCTTGAGCACATGGTTGGTGAGGACCACGTCCAGCATGGAGGCCTCGTCCACGATGACCATGTCCACATCCAGGGGATTCTCCGCATTGCGCTTGAAGCTGAAGCCCTCGCCTGGCGACGCCTCCAGCAGCCGGTGGATGGTCCTGGCCTCCGCGCCCGTGACCTCGCTCATGCGCTTGGCCGCGCGCCCCGTGGGCGCGGCCAGGGCGAAGGTCGCGCTCGCGGCCCGCAGCAGATGGATGATGGCCCGCAGGGTGGTCGTCTTGCCCGTGCCCGGCCCGCCCGTCAGCACCGTGACCGGCTGGGTGAGCGCGGTCTGCACAGCCTGACGCTGGGCCGGGGCCAAGTCCACCCCCAACTGCCGCTGGAGATAGCGAAACGCCTGGTCCCAGTCGAAGGTTTGGAACGCGGGCAGCCGCGTGGTCCCGGTCGCCAGACGGGCGTCGTTCAGGCGGCGCAGACCCGCGGCCACGCCCACCTCGCTGTAATACATGGACGCAAGGTAAACGGCTTGGGACTCTTTGAGCTGTACGGCCTCGGGGCGGACCTCGCACCCCACCCCCTCCACCTTCACCTGCTCCTCCGCCTGCAGACGGTGGATGGCTTCTTCCACCAGCTCGGGCGGGACCTCCAGCAGCTCGGAGGCTTTGGTTACCAGCGCCTCGCGCGGGGTGAAGACGTTGCCCTGGTCCGTCTCCTGGTTGAGGACGTACTGCACCCCCGCGGCCACCCGCTCCGGGCTGTCGTGGGGAATGCCCAGGGACCGGGCGATCTTATCTGCGGTTTTGAATCCGATGCCGTRGATATCCCGCTGCAACTGATAGGGATTCRTCTGCAGCACGCCGATAGCCCCGTCGCCATATCGCTTGTAGATCTTCACGGCCAGGCCSGCGCTCACACCATGGCTCTGCAGGAAGATCATCACCTCCTTGATCTGTTTCTGCTCCTCCCATGCTTTTTTGATCATGGCCACTCGTTTCTTCCCCACGCCCAAGACGTCTCTCAAGCGGTCGGGCTCTTCATCGATAATGCGCAACGCGTCCGCGCCGAAGTGCTGCACGATGCGCTTCGCGGTGACGGGGCCGACGCCCTTGATCAGCCCCGAACCCAGGTACTTTTCGACGCCCGCGGCCGTGGCGGGCAGCACGGTGCGGTAATCCGCCACCTTGAACTGCCGCCCGAACTTAGGATGATTCGTCCATTCCCCTCGCATCTCCACCGACGCGCCCACGTGCACCCCGGCCATGTTTCCCACCACGGTCACCAGCCCGCGCCGCGTGTTCACCCGAGCCACGGTGTAGCCATTGTCGGGATTGTGGAAGGTGAGGCGCTCGATGACGCCGGTGAGGGAGTCCATGGCTTTGGAGGAGTCAGTACGCGGTTTGGGCGAGCGGATCGAGCTGCTGGATGATGGGAGCTTGGCCGACGCCTTGGCCGTGACCGCGCTCGATTTCGACTCCTGACGATCTGGAGAAGTGGTTATGCTGTTCCTTCATCATCCTGGGAGATGGGGGTGAGCAGGAGCAGTCGATAACCGTCGGGGTCCTGGTATTCAATGTACCGAGCCCAGCCCTCATCCTGGGGTGAGGCCACCTTCAGTCCCGCCTCCAACATGCGCTGGTAGAGCAGATCGATATCGGGCACCGCGATGGCGAGATAGATGTTGGTCGGGATGGGTTGGCCTTGGGCCAGGTAGAGCTTGGCGCTGGTCAGGTCCGCCACGATGAAGGCGTCCGTGCTCTCGACGATGGGGAACCCGAGAGTCTCCCCGTAGAAAGCCGCGGCGCGGGCCAGATCAGCCACTTCGAGCCAGACGAATTGGAGGGTGGGTTGGGCGCCCTGCTTGGTCATGAAATCCTTGTTTCCTTGCCTGTACGAGGGATTTGTGGCATAATTTGGCGTTGGAGTTGCCGTGAATGATGG
>DUEQ01000570.1 GCA_011192085.1 Caldilineae bacterium | reverse complement strand
ATTTGCACAAATTTTTCTTTGAACTGCCGAGATTATTAGCACTTCAAAAGCAAAATTTCAAGGGCTTTCCAGCACCTCCTCACCATCCACCCGTCCCGACACCTTCGTCCGTTCGCCGGTAAGTATCCGGTGGGTGCCGCCCGACGGCGGGTCGACCGGAGTACGGCGCATGGATCTAGATACCTTCAAACCAACGTTCCTGATCCAGATCGAGGAGCGGCCCCTGTCCGCGGACATCGCGCCGGAGCGCACCTCGCTGGGCAGGCGCACCTACTTGGTGGATGGCAACACAGGAGAGGCCCGCTACAAGGAGCAGGAGTCGGGGCAGATCGTCCCGAGCTTCGAACGGTCCGAGGGCTTCCACGAGGAGCCGCGGCAGGAACCGGCCCAGGACCTCGCCGAGGGCAGGTTCAAGGAGGCCGAGCTCCGCCAGGTGGAGGCCGTTGCGGTCACCATCGGCATCCCCACGCTGCGGGCCAAGCAGAACGTGGAGGTCAAGGGCGTCGGGCGGAAGTTCTCCGGCGTCTACTACTGCCATTCCGTCCGCCACGTGATCGGCGAAGGCGGATACCACTGCGAACTCCGGCTCAAGAAGAACGCCCTGGGCAAGGGTGCGGGCGAGAAGTCCGACGATGCCAAGGGCAGGCGGAACGACCAGGAAGCGCCGCCCGCACCGGCCGAGGAACCGCCCGCGATGGTGACCATCGACGCCGACACCGGCGAACGGCGCTGACCACAGGAGGTGACGGACCATGGGAGACCTGACCCGGAACTTTTCCCGATCCGAGTTCGCGTGCCCGTGCTGCGGCCGGGCGGACGTCGACATGCGCCTGGTGGAAGCGCTCCAGGAGCTGCGTGACCTGGCCGGCGTGCCGGTCCGCGTCAACAGCGGGTTCCGTTGCGAGAAGCACAACCGGGAGGTCGGCGGGGCGCGCAGGAGCCGGCACCTGCTCGGCGAGGCCGCGGACATCGTGGTGAAAGGACTCACGCCCGAGCGGATGTACCGGCTGGCCGAGCAGGTGGAGGCCTTCAGGAACGGCGGGATCGGCCTCTACCCGCAGCAGGGGTTCATCCACGTGGACGTGCGGGGCGGCCGGGCCCGCTGGGCGCGTCTCGACGGAAAGTACGTGGCCCTGGACAAATCCGCAGGACAGCGGATTTGGACGGCCGCAGGCCGCCCCGAAGAGGTGCGAGCCACGGACGGCAAGCATCAAAAGGCGCTGCAGAGTGAAGGAGGAAACGACCATGCAACAGCTTGAGCGGATCGTGATCTTCGTGCTGGAGAACAAGGAGCTCTTCGCCACGCTTCTCGTGACCCTGCTCACCATCGTGAAGCTGACCTCGTGGGGGCGCGCCAAGGCGAAGGCCCTGGACGCGGTCATCGGGGTCATCGAGCGACTGGGCGCCAAGGAGGTCAAGGGCGCCGTGGCCGCCCGGGAGGCCGGACTGTCCGCCGCGGCCAGGGACGCCATCCGGCACGCGGTGTCCAAGGCCGACCCGAAGAAGACGCCCGACGGGCTCGCCACGCGGGTGGTGCGCGAGGTCCTGCGCGGCGTGTTGCCCAGGAAGTGATCCGAAGGCGCGCCCATGATCGAAACCCAGGACCGACAGCACGAGGAGCGCTACAAGAACCGCTGGTACGGGAAGTACCGGGCGTTCGTGCGCGACAACAACGACCCGGAACGGCTCGGCCGGTGCAGGCTGGAGATCCCGGCCGTGCTCGGCACCGGCCGGGAGAACTGGTCCGAGTGGGCCTGGCCCTGCTTTCCCTACGGCGGCAACGAGGACGTGGGGGTGTTCCTGATCCCCGAGGAAGGGGCTTCGGTCTGGGCCGAGTTCGAGGGAGGCAACGTCCAGTATCCCATCTGGACCGGGGTGTGGCTGGCGAAAAGCAACCCGGGCGAGCAACCGGAGGAATCGAAGCGGCTCTGCAGCGACCCCACCTGCCGTGACTGCGAGGACAAGATCGAGCACCGACCCGACCGCCACGACGACCTGGAACACAAGAAATACCACGGCCATCCGCCGTACTACTGCCCGCGGCGGAAGGTGCTGCTGAAGACCGAGACCGGCCACACCATCGTGGTGGACGACCGCGACGAGGAGGAATTCCTCAAGGTCATCGACCGCGGTGGGCAGATCCTCCACATGGAATGCCGGGTCAAGCGCGACGTCCAGGTGGGCAACACGCGGTGCCGCGGCGAAAGGGACGCCGAGCGGGGCAACCAACTCGACATCGATTCCGACGTCAAGGACCGGCGCGCCAGGATCGAGATCACCGACCTGTGCCGCCAGTTCGTGCGCTGGGAGGCATGGAAAGACAAGGAGAAGATCCACATCCAGTCCTGCGACAAGACCCGGGCCCGCTGGCAGAAGATCCTCATCGACACCACCAGGGGCCGGGAGAAGGTTCATATCTGGGGCCTGGGCGGCGTCCAGGAGATCCTCATCGACTCCACCGCCGGCAGGGAGATGATCCGTCTGACCGACAAGGCCGGCCAGGTGGTGGTGATGGACGCGGCCGCAGGCCGGGAACGGATCCAGGCCACCGACAAGGCCGGCAGCGTGATCCTCATGGACGGCGTGATGGGCAACATCCTCATCCGCTCGGCCAACAAGGTCCTGATCAACACCTGACGGAGTGCGTGATGGCGGCGATCTCGATCATCATGACGGTCTTCAACCGGGAGCGGTACCTGGAACGGGCCGTGGAGAGCGTGCTGGCGCAGACCCGGCGGGACTTCGAGCTGCTGATCTGGGACGACGGTTCCACCGACCGCTCCGTGGAGATCGCCCGCGACTACGCCAAGCTGGACGACCGCGTGCGCGTGACGGCCTCCGAGCACCGGGGACGGACCCCGGCCCTGAAGGCGGCGATTGCGGAGACCTCGGGCGACTACCTCGGCTGGGTGGACAGCGACGAC
Source organism: Caldilineae bacterium (assembly GCA_011192085.1). Classification (GTDB taxonomy): domain Bacteria; phylum Chloroflexota; class Anaerolineae; order J102; family J102; genus M2005. The sequence continues at coordinate 1,098 of DUEQ01000570.1, read as the reverse complement.
CTGCTCGCCCCCACGGCGCTCGAGGAGACCGCGGCGGTGCTCGACGCGGAACCCGACGTGGGCCTCGTCTACACCGACTACGTGGTCATCGACGAGTCCGGCAGGGCACGGGGCTACGGCCGCCGCTGCCGCATCCCGTATTCGAGGGACCGGCTGCTGCTGGACTTCATGACCTTCCACTTCCGCCTGATCCGGCGCTCGGTCTTCGACCGGGTCGGCGGCATCGACGAGTCCTTCGAGTGCGCCGAGGACTACGACCTGTGCCTGCGCCTTTCGGAGGCCGCGGAGGTGCGGCGCGTGAAGAAGCCACTCTACTACTACCGCAGCCACCGGGAGAGCGTCTCCCACAGGATGAGGGTCGAGCAGATCCAATGCGCCCGCAGGGCCATCGCCCGGGCGCTCGAGCGCCGGGGACTCGCCGACCGCTTCGAGGTGGACGTCCAGATCCGCGGCCGGTTCTCGCTGCGGCAGAGGAGGTGAGCATGTCCGGACACCAGGCACATACGCCGCCGGACTGGGCGGAGAGCGAGCGCCTCCTGGTGCGCACCTTCGACGCCTGGCGGGCCGAGTTCCGCAGCATCCTCGAGGACCACCGCCGCGAGATCCAGGCCCGGCTGGAGAAGATCGAGCGTGAGATCGAGAAGAAGTCGGACAAGGAGAACGTGGACCTCCTGGCGCGGAGCATCCACGAGGAACTGCGCCGCCACGCCGACGACATCAAGAACCTCTATGCCGGCCTCAACGACAAGCTGGGCATCGAGACCATGTGGAAGGTGGTCGGCCTGGTCCTGACGCTGGGAAGCGTGTTCGGCGGCGTGGTGGGGTTCGTGATCCACCTGCTGGCGGGGAGATAAAGATGGCCAGGCCACAGGCGAGACTCGGCGACATATCGAGCCACGGGGGCGTGATCGTCACCGGGGCCGTGCGGACGGTGGTGAACGGCAGGCCCGCGGCGCGGATGGGAGACCTCCACGCCTGCCCGATACCCGGCCACGGCGTGACACCCATCGTGACCGGGAGCCTGGACACCGTGACCGAGGGGATGCCCAACGCGCGGGTCGGCGACATCACCGCCTGCGGCGCGGTGATCGTCACCGG
>DUEQ01000057.1 GCA_011192085.1 Caldilineae bacterium | reverse complement strand
GTAGGCGTGTTCGTGGGCGTAGGGGTGTCGGTGGGGGTGGGCGTATTCGTGGCCGTGGGAGTCACCGTGGGCGTGGGGGTGTTTGTGGGCGTGGCCGTGGGCGTGGGCGTGGGAAAGTCGGCGTTGCCGGGCAGATTGTAGCGCACAATGAGTTTGGGACGCTGACTCACGGTGGCGTATTCAGCCGCAGCCAGGAAAAAGCGGGAATAGTCGGGCCCCGGTTCGAGCTGCCAGCCGTAATTGGTCGCCGCGCCCGACATGAAATCCCTCACATCCTGGCTCACATCGAAGCAATGCCAACCGGGCGGGTTCCCCGCGGACGCAACAAGGGCGTCGGTGGCGGAAGCGGCGCGGTCGCTGGCTCCCACCGCGCCCGCCTGGCCCCAGAAATCGGTCGCGGTGGCCTGCTCCCAAGTGGCTTCCATCTCCGCCCAGGCCCGCTGCATGCGCCAGGCCCGCACCTGGGTGTATCCGTACTCGTTGCTGGTGGTGTAATAGCAGAGGGACGCCTCGTCCACCATGGCGTCCGCGGGCAGGGACGAGAGATCGAACCGGGTGAGGACCTTCTTGATGGGGCCGCCGCTGTTGGCCCGCCATTCGATCTGGCCGTTGGCCCCATAGTTGGCGCTGGCGTTCCAGAGATCGATCATCGTGTCATCCACGCCATGGTAGCCATCGACGCCCGGTTGCAGGATGCGTTCGTAGGACCGCAATGCGATCCGCCCCATATCGGAGAAGACGCCGCCAGGGCTTGCGCCTTCCCACACCAACCAGGTCTCGGCCCGACCATCGCCATCGTCATCATCCTCCAGCCCCACGTCGAAGCCCAGGGAGCGGCCACCGGCCAGGGTTCCGCCCAACATGCTCAAAGGCGCGGCCACTTCCATCTGATACCCGTCCGCGGTGGGTGTGACGTAAGCCAGGGTCTGATAACCCCCGCTGACCGCGCCGTCCGCACCGATGCGCATCACCCAATCGTTGGGACCGCCCTTGCGGCCATCGTGATCGCCATCGAAGGCAAGATAGACTGCATCGCCCGGCCCCACCGCGTCATCCTTCACGACGACAGCCACGAAGAGATAGTCGGGCCACCAGCGAACGCGCACATCGCCGCTGAGGTCTGCATCGGTCACAGGCTGCCCCTGATGATTGGCTGCGGTGACCGCAGTGAGCGCGAAGCGCTCATCCCCCGACCAGTCGCTCAGGTCCCCATCCAGGGTTAGATTCCCGGCCGGGAGCCCGGTGACTGACCGGGTGTCGCCGCCGAAGGGCAACAAGGTGATGGTGGCGAAGCCCGCAGGAGGGCCATCAACGGCGTCGCCGTTCCAGATGATGCGCTTCTGATCGAAATGGCTGTCGTAGTCGAAGAGTTCCACGTTCAACCCCACAGTCCCATAGGTTTGAAACAGACCGCCCAGCTCCGCCGCGGGCAGGGCGATCTCGATCTGGTAGCTGGTCGCATCCCATGAAACCGCGCTGGTCACGGGGATGCCATCGCTTTCCACCCGACCCTTGGCCCAGAGGGTGATCTGATGATTGTCCCCGCCCAGCTGACCATCGCCCCCACCGTCGATGGCGATGGTCACTTTGTCATGGTCGGTGACGTTCGCATCGGAGACGTCGAGGGCCAAGTAGAGGGTCTCTTCCCACCAGCGCACCCGCACCCGAGCGCTGAGATCATCCGGGCCCGAGATGTCGCCCGAGATGGTGTCGGCGTTATCCGCGTCGATGGCCGCCACCGAGATCCCGGTCCAGTCGTCCAGATCGCCGTCGATGATGACCTGCTGCTGGGGCGGCGCGTTGACGCTGCGGCGGTTGCGCGCGTTATATTGAAGGATGACGTGATCCTCGCCCGCGGCGTAGGCCAAGTTCTCGCTCCAGGCGCTGACGCCATACAGCTTGCCCGTGACAGGGACGTCGATGACCTGCCATGTGTCGCCGCCGTCATGGGTGACGATAAGGCCGCCATGTTCGCCCACAGCCCAGCCCGTCCGGTCATTCACCATGTCGATGGCCAGGAGGGAGGGGATGCCGCTGCCCGTGAGAACGACATCGGACCAGGAGACGCCGTTGTCGGTGGTGCGCACCACCGCGGCGTCGATGCAGGGCGCGCTATGCTGCCACCCGCCCGGCGCGCGGGAGCATCCCGCCAGCCACACATGGTCGAGCTGTCCATTCTCATCCGCGTCCACCGCGGTCAGGGCCTCGAACTTCCAGGAGCCGTAGGTTCCGGGCAGGTATTTCAGGCCCCAATTGACGCCGCCGTCGGTGGTGTAGTGGTAGTAGGGCTTGAGCAGGGCCAGCGCGCCCGCGTCAGGCGAGATCATATCGAGATCCACGCCCGTGAGATAGTGATCGTTGTTGGTTGCGCCATTCCAATGCGCGCCATTGTCGCTGGTGTGGAAGAAGTAATGCGTGCCCGTGACCACGCCCTTCTGCGCACTGGTGCGATTCACATCATAGAGATACCCGCCGTAGCCGGGCGCATACTCCCGCTTCCAGGTCTGACCGCCATCCGTCGTATGCAGGATCAGCCCGAACCGGCCCACCGCGTGGCAATCATCGGGATTGCCGGGCGCGCATTGGATGGCCATGAGCCAGGAGCGATAATCGTCTGCCGCGCCCCCGGTGGCCGGGTCCGACCGCAGCTCCTGATAGAGTTCGCGCCAGGAGTAGCCGCCGTCCTCGGTCTTAAGCGCAACGAGATGATCGCCCACCGCATAGGCCACATCCTCGGACGCGGCCACGATATCGAACCAGCGGGGATAATGGCCGCCGATGTTATGTCGCCAGGTCGCGCCGTCATCCGTCTGCCAGATGAACCAACTTCGAGGATTGACCGGCCCGCCCCAGGCCCCGTCGTTCTCGGTGATCACGCTGCCGCCTGCCCAGACCGCAGCGCCGCTGCCCGCGGCCAGCGCGTACAGGTCTCGCCCCGGCATCTCGTCCCCAGCGATGGCGGTGACCCGGGCCCAGCTCCCGCCGCCGTTGGTCGTCTTTGCGAGGGCGCCATCCAGGCCCGCGACCCAGGCGATGCGGCTCTGACCGGGAACGAAGACCACGGCGTAGAGGTCGGCGCCGGTGCTGGCCTGCTTCACCTGCCAGCTCTCGCCGTCGTCGTCGCTGAGGAGGACGACGTCGCCCGCGCCCACCGCCAGGATGGCGGACCCAACCATGGAGACGTCATGCAAATCCGCGGCCGTGACGCCGCTGCGCCGAGTCCAGGTCTGGCCGTGATCCCCAGTGGTAAGGATAACCCCGCCATCGCCCACGACCACGCCATGTTCGCCATCCCCGCTAAAGGCCACAGCCCGCAGGGTCGAACTCACGCCGCTGGCCTGGTCCGTCCAGGTCTGGCCGCCATCCTCGCTCATGCGGATGAGGCCATTCCCGCCCACGATCCAGCCTCGGTTGGCGTCGTCGAAGAAGACGCCATGCAGGGGGCTGGGCTGGGCCGCTCCCAGTTGCCGCCAGCTCCCGCCCCCGTCATCCGAGGTGATGACGACGCCGTTCTCGGCCACGGCCCACAGGCGCAGGCCCGCGGCCGCGACGTTGCGGAGATCGAGTTCGGGGAAAGGGGCCTGGTAATGCCATGTGTCGCCGCCGTTGCTCGTGCTGATGATAAGCCCATCGGAGCCGACTCCCACCGCGTTCTGCGCGTCCAGCGCCACGAGATCGTAGAGATAACCCTCCCCGCGCCAGACTCGCTCCCAGCCTGCGGTCTGGGCCGCGGGCGCGGGCGAGTCTGGCCGGGCCTGGGCCAGTTTCGCCAGCCAGGGCGTCAGCAAGAGGAAAAGCAGCAGTGGGAGAAGGAAGAGAAGGCGTTTGGGGGTGAGCAGGGTGGATCGGGGCATGATGGATTTCAGTAATCAGTTCAGTATTCAGGGTTCAGTGTTTCCCAGTCTACTGATACCATATCAACCCCGCTCGTCCGCGTCAAGCCCTTTTTCGGCATCATGATCAAACTGTCATGCCCAGAACCGCGGCAGCGGGCCTGGATGAAAAAAGTTTCACCTGCCGCCCCTACTCACTCAGACACACACCGCATGTCGCGTCAATGATGCTGTCGACGAAGGTCGACAAGCGGCCGCAGGCCCCCAGCGCTGATTTCAATCGGCAGGTTAGCGGGCGAGCCGACTTTTGTCACTCAATCAACGTCAAACGTCGCGATCGCCGGACTGCGCCAGATAGGCCCGAAGGGCCTCCGCGGGCGTGCGCTCGCGGGTGAGCACGGCGTCGATCCCGAACTTCTGGGCCAACTTGCGTTTGCTGTCCTCGCCCATGCGGCGGCCAATGAAGACCGCGCATTCGGGCAGGAGATCGATAATGAGTTTTGGGTCATCGTGATGCTGATGTTTTTGGCCCTGACCGGCGCCATAGGGATTCGGGCGGGTTTCCAGCAGCTCGCCCGTGGGCGCATAGAGTTGAAAGGCCGGGGCCATGCCGAAATGGCCGCCCCAAAGCGCGCCCTGTCCGTTGACAGCGATGGCAATGAGCGTTCGTGGGGTGTTCATAGCAAGAATCGGGGAAAGAGTCAGGTGTGGAAACGGTAGGAGGTGACGGGTTGCGCCGCCAGAGGGCATTGCTCGGGGCCGGGGCAGGCTCGCAGGCCGCACGCAAACCCCGTGCAGACCTGCATCTCGCGAACGCCGCCCTGGCCCTCGCTGACGGCCAGACGCCCCTTCCGCACCCAAAATTGAATCATGCCCTCCAACGCGGATTCCTGCACGCCCAGCTTGCGGCTGAGCTGGCGCAGGGTCAGAGGACCGGAGGCGGTTTGCAGTTCGTGAAGGATGGCGTGAAGCATGATAGAAAGTGAAAAGTGAAAAGTGAAAAAGGACTGTGAATCGTGAACTCTCGCGCGTCGCGCGTTACAACAGCTTTCCGATCTGAAAAATGGCGGAGGCGGCGAGCCAGGCGATGATCAGTTGCATGCCCACGCTGATGGCGGTCCACTTGCCCCCCAATTCCTGACGCATAACCGCGACCGTGGCCATGCAAGGGGTGTAGAGCAGCACGAAGACCATGAATGCGAAGGCGGCCAGCGGGCCATGCCCGCGGCTGACGCTTTCGAACCCCTGGCGGATGGCCTCGCCCAACGCGGCGGGCTCGGAAGCCGTCTCCTCGTCGAACAGATCGATGCCGATGATGCCGGGCAGGGCCTTGAGCGTATCCCCTGCCGCCTGAACAAAGCTGACAGCCGCGTCCCGGGCCTCGACCCAGAATCCCAGGTCCTCTTCATGTGCGGCCTGGTCCAGCGGCGCATGATAGACCTGAGCCAGGGTGCTGACCACGACCTCTTTGGCGATGAACCCGCTCATCAGAGCGCTGGCGTTCTGCCAGTTGCCAAAGCCCAGGGGTGCGAACAGGGGACTGATGGCTCCGGCCAGATAGGCGAACGCGCTGTCATCCATGGGCGTATCGGCGAAAGCGCCCTCGCCATCCATAGGGATGGCCATGAACAGCCAGATGACGATGCTCACGACCATGATGATGGTGGCCGCACCTTCGAGAAAGGCCCGGGTGCGCAGCCACATCTCCAACCACACATTCTTCAGGGTGGGCAGACGATACGCGGGCACCTCGATGAGCAGGGCGCTGGACTCGCTGCGCTTGAACAGGGTCTTACGCAACAGAAGCCCCACGGCCAGGGCTACGAGGATGCCCAGGATGTACATGATCAGCACCGCGGGGGTGCGGAACTGGGGGAAGAAGATGCTGGCGATGAGGACATAGACCGGCAGCCGGGCGCTACAGCTCATAAAAGGAACGAGCATTGCAGTGATGATGCGATCGGTGCGACTTTCCAGGGTGCGGGTGGCGTAGATGGCAGGGATGTTGCATCCGAAACCCAGCACCAGGGGCACGAAACTTTTTCCCTGCAAACCCAGGTAGCGCATATAGCGATCCATGACGAACGCGGCCCGGGCCATGTAGCCGCTATCTTCCATGACGGCCATGCCCATGTAAAGGAACATGAGCACAGGCACGAACACGAGCACGCCTCCCACGCCCGCCAGGATGCCATCGGTGATCAGACTGGCGAACCAGGTCGATTCCAAATGGACCAGGGCCAGCAGCTCCAGCACCCAGTGGGCCAGATAATCGTTCACGAAGAGACTGATCCAGTCCACAAAGGGCGCGGCCACATCGGTGGATAGCTTGAACACGACCCACATGATGGCGAAGAAGATGAACAACCCGCTGATGGGATGCATCACCACCGCGTCCACCCGATCGGAGAGGGTGGGGCCTTGCGACTGGCCCTGCACCACCTCGCGCACCAGACTGTTGATCCAGGCGTAACGCTCCTCCGCGATCAAGGCGTCGATATCGATCTGGTAAAGGGCTTGCAAACGGGTGCGCTCCCTTTCGGCCTGTTGGCAAATGGCCCGCCCCCCTGGCAACGAGGCCACCTTTTCCGCGCAGAAATCATCCTGCATGAGTTGCAGGGCCAGCCAGCGGGGAGGATACCGTTCGGAAAGGGAGGGATGCGCCCAGATCGCCTCCTCCAGGCGGGCGATGGCCTCTTCGATAGGCGGACTGTAACGATTGGGGGGCGAGAAATGTCGGGATTCCTGGCCCTGGCTTCGATGCGCCCCCTCCACCATCCTCTCCATCAACTGGCTCATGCCCTCGCCCGTGCGGGCGGTGAGGGGGATGACCGGGACGCGAAGCCGTTGGGCCAGAGTCTGCGCATCGATATGCAGTCCCTGGGCCCGAGCCGCATCCATCATGTTCAGAGCCACCGCCACGCCCGGGGTCATCTCCAGGATCTGGAGGACGAGATAGAGATTGCGCTCCAGATTCGTGGCGTCCACCACGACGAGCACGACGTCGGGCCGCTCCTCGATGATGAAATCACGGGCGATGACCTCTTCGGCGGAGAAGGCGGAGAGGCTGTACGCGCCCGGCAGATCGATGATGCGAAAATGGTCGTCGCCATGCTGCCAGCGTCCTTCCTTCTTCTCAACGGTTTTTCCGGGCCAGTTGCCCGTGTGTTGTCGGGAGCCAGTCAGGGTGTTGAAGATGGTCGTCTTCCCCGTGTTGGGGTTTCCGGCCAGGGCGATGATGAATTCAGCCATAGCAAGAGGCAGTCTCCTCTATTGCCATCGATCTCGTAAATCAGAGGCGTCCGCGGCATCGACGGGCGTGACTTGAATCTTGTCCGTCACGCCTCGCCCCAGCGCCAGCCGGGCGCCGCGCACGGCGATGAGCATGGGGCCGCCATTTTTGTGAACGATCTGGAGGACCACGCCAGGGGTCAGCCCCAGCTCGGCCAGACGGCGAGCCAGTCGGTAACCGGCGTCGATGCGCACCAGGCGGACCTGGTCGCCGCGTTGGGCCGCGCTCAGCGGCCGGGTGTGGGCGTTGGCGGACATCATGGTGAGGATGGTGGGCTGCATTGGATGCTCCAGGAATCCACAGGATGAAAGGGGGCCGCGCCTCAGGACGCCCGCGCCTGCCGCGGGGCTTGTACGTCATGGAGAGGGGCTTCGGGCCTCGCCTCGTCGAGAGGGGTGACGTCGATCTTTTGGGCGATGTCGGCGGCCAGGGAGACGCGTTGGCCATCGACCGCCACTAACAGCGCTTTTTCGGGCGCGGAGGCCAGGATGGTGACGATTGCGCCGGGGCCGATCCCCTGATCGCGCAGAAACGCCTTCGTAGTCGCATCCGTCAGGATGTTTGTGACCTGGACGCGCGCGCCCACGCCTACCGCCGCGAGGGGGCGAAGAGTCATTCGGCGCTGCACGCCGCCAAAGCGCGGAGGAATGAGCTGGCGTTGGGGGCTGAGAGTCGGGTTGCCCAGATAGTCGGCCAACCTTTCCGCCAGGTCCTCCGGCGTCACATGCTCAAAACGGCAGGCCACATCCTCCGCGTCTTGCGGGTCCAATCCCAGTTTCTCGGCCAGGAACACCTCCCACAGGCGGCGTTTGCGCAACATCCTCAGGGCGATGGCCTCACCTTGTAAAGTCAACGTGACGCCTTTATAGGGCTGGTAATCCACCAAGCCCCTGGATTCCAACTTGCGGCACATCTGATTGGCCGAAATGGGAGACACATGTAACGTCTCAGCAAGCTGGGAAATAGGAACAGGCTCTTCACCTTCGGAGAGCAGGGCGATGCGGAGAAGGTACATCTCCGCCGCTTCGGTCATGGGATCGGACATAGTTATAGCATGCCATAAAAAGAAACAGAGATTCTT
>DUEQ01000569.1 GCA_011192085.1 Caldilineae bacterium | reverse complement strand
CGTTATTGAGTGTCATTACATCGAATCTGCACGTCCCCGAGTGAGAAGCTAACACCATCATGAGCGAAGAATCCCGAAAGAACCGTCGGCGACGCCGACGCCCTCGATCTTCATCCAAGGCAAAAGCCAATGCCAAGGCGAAAGAGACCAAATCAGTTTCTTCCAGCACGAAATCTTCCGGATCTTCCGGGCGCAAACGCCCGCGCAGGCGTGGAGGCAAATCGAGAGAACGGAAAGATCTCCCCGCGCTGACGGTGCAAAGACAACAGGATCAGAACGTCTCGCCCATCAACAAGGACATCTTCATCTACACCTACACCTTGCGTCCCCGCAGCCTCCTCGATCAGTACGAAGCGGGCCCCAATGTCGCTGAACGGATGGCGTTTGAGCAGGTCGATAAGGCCGTTCCCACCGATTGAATCCCATGGCCGTCCCACCCGAGGAACGAAATGGGAAGTCGCGACCGCCCACAAACTATCGTCGTATGCGTCGGGCTGGCGATGGGCAGCAGCTGTGGATGGTTGTAGGCGGCCTATTGATCATCGGCGGCGGCTTGATCTATCTTATCTACGGCAAATGGGCCCTGGCCACGGGATTGCTCTGTTTGTTCCCGGGCGCAGGGCTCATTCTGTTTCTCTGGGGATTGCTTTCGGTGATTGAACGCTGGGTGGAGGAGTGATTACACCAGCTTTTCCCGGGCCTTGGCGCTGAGATAATCCATGCTCCACACCATGATGACGATGGCCCAGACCGCGGTGCCAGCCTTATCATATTGATTCAGACCCACCCATAGCCGGAACTGCTGGCCGATGCCGCCGCCGCCTACGAAACCGATGACCGTAGACATGCGAATGTTGATATCCCACTGATAGAGGATGAAGGCCAGGAAGGGGGGCACCAGTTGGGGCACGATGGCGTAGACCAGGGTTTGAAGCTTGTTTGCGCCCGTGGCGACGATGGCTTCCACGGGGCCGGTGTCGATATCTTCGATGGTTTCCGAGAAGAGTTTGCCCAGGTTGGGGATGTTGTTAAAGATCAGGGCCAGGACGCCCGCGAAGGGGCCTGCGCCCACCCAGGCCGCCATGATCAGCACCAGAATCATGGGTTCGATGGAGCGGGTGAGATTGAAGCCCATGCGGAAGAGATTGTAGATGATGCGCCCGGGCAGGCTTTCCCCCATGATGTTGCGGGCCGCGAAGAAGCTGAGGGGGATGGCGAAGAAGGAGCTGAACGTCGTGGCCAACAGAGCCATGAGCAGAGTCACCAGGGCCAGATTGGCCACAGTCTTCGTGGTTTCACTGAGGCGAGGCCCGCCCACCACCTCTTGCCATGTGATGCTGACATAGCCCACACTGCCGGGCGGACTCTCCTCGGTGATCTCCATCAAGGGGCTGATCTTCGCCTGCAACTGCACCATGCCATTGGCGTCGGTGGTGCAGCAATTCGATTTGACTCGTAAAAACGCGCCGTCGGGCAGCTCCCAGCGAATGGAGACATCGGTGTTGGGCGGGAGATCATACCCGGTGATGGTCAGGGGATCCCCCACATCCCCGCATTGAGGCTCCAGCACCACGCGCGGGCCCGAGGGTGGGGGCGGGGAAGGCGTCTCGGCCACGCCGCAGGGCACAGGCAGGGGCTGTCGCACCGAATGTTCCTCGGTGGGCCGGTCCAAGAAGTCGGGCACGGCAAATGCCTTGGCCATTTTCACGCCCGCGGGCGCGCCCTGCACTAATTCGGTGAAATCCACCTGCGCCACATGCCACGACCAGGCAAAGGCGGCTACAAACAACGCTGCCGCGGCCCCGCGCAACCCCCAGGCGACCAGAGGATGACGCGCGCTTTTCGCGGGCGTCCCCTCGATGATCCGCTTTCGGATCATGCTGGAGGCGTAATCCAAGGCCGTGACCGCAAACATGATGGCCAGGATGGCCGTCGCCATGGCCGAGAACTGATTCAGTCGAATCCACTGGATGACCAGGAAGCCGATGCCCGCATCGCTGATGAGACCGATCACCGTGGACATGCGCACATTGATGTCCCAGCGATACAGAGTAAAGGATGCAAAGGAGGGCAAGATCTGAGGGATCACCGCATACGCGATCACCTGGAGATCGTTGGCTCCTGTGGCTCGAACAGCTTCGATGGGACCGGGATCGATGCTCTCGATGGCCTCGGAATAGAGTTTGCCCAGCGCGGCGATGGTGTGGATCATCAGCGCCAGCATGCCCCCAAAGGGGCCCAGCCCCACCCACACGGCGAAGATAATGGCCCACATTAGGGTCTCGATGGAGCGCACGATGTTCAGCGTGGTGCGCACAACGTAATAGACGCCGCGGGTGAAGCGGTTGTGGAACATCAGGTTGCGCGCGGCCAGAAAGCTGAATGGCAGAGCCAGGATCGCGCCCAACACCGTCGCCAGAAAAGCGAGGGCGATGGTCTCGCCGATCTTCTCCCAGATGAGACTCAACGTCTGCGTGGGCTGCAGATTGCCATACGGCTTATGTTGCTCCGCTCGCACCTGGTGTGTCTGCGTCTCGCCCGGCGGCGGCTGTTCCGAAATGGGAACAGCCAGGGGGACTTTAACGGTGATCTCGAACGTTCCCTGGTCGTCCGTCATGAATCGGGCAGGCTCGCCATCGATGACCACCCGCTGCAAATCCCCGATGGGGCTGATCCACCATAATTCCCCCTCGAAATTGGGGAAAAAGCCCTCCCCGCGAATGGTCAACGCATCCCCCACATTGGCACAGGCCTTGTCGAGGATGAGTTTGGGGTGCTCGGTGGGCTTGCGGCTGGGCTCGGGCARGGGCTCGACGCAGGGCGYCTGGATGGGCGCCGTGCCGAYAAGGTCCTCGGTGGGATATTCGAACAGTTCGGGATGGAACAAAGCCCGCACATAAGGCCCCATGGATTCCCACCCTGTGATCATCCGCCGCGGCTGCACCTCGGTGGTGATGAATGCCATGCTATAAATGACGATAATCGCAAGCAGCGCGGGCACGGCCATCCGCGGCTGCCGCCCCTTGCTCACCTGCCACGCGTCCCACATATTCCACACCCAAATGCCCAGCACGGGCGCGAACAGCACGCCTGTGCCTCGCCACAAGATCAAGCCAACGAGGACGACGATGGTGAGCAGAATCCCGAACCCGCGGCTGTAAAAGCCCTGATACGCCTGGCCCGAACCGGGCAGCAGGAACGACAGGAAGATCGCCAGCCAGGGATTTCGCTGTCTGGACTGGGAGGAGGCGTCGGGGATGTAGTGCGATGACATGGCAACCTCCCAGGGTTACAATTGTTCGCCGCTGACAGTGACCATTTCCGCCTCTTCGCCATACACTTCCTTGAACTTCTCCGGCGTCAGCTCCGATGGATGCCCATCGAACACGAGCTCGCCGTCCTTCAGGCCGATGACCCGGGTGGCGTACCGATGCACCAGGTCGAGGAAATGCAGGCTGCATATCACCGTGATTCCATCCTCGCGATTCAGCGTCTCAAGATAGCGGAGGATGGAATGCGCCAGCACCGGGTCCAGGCTGGCCACAGGTTCATCCGCAAGCATGAGCTTAGGCTCCTGCATCAGCGCCCGGGCGATGGCCACCCGTTGTTGCTGCCCTCCCGAAAGCTGATCCGCCCGCACATGCACCTTTTCGGGAATGCCCACTCGCTCCAGATTGGCATAAGCGCGATGGTAATCCTCTTTTGGGAAGATGTGGAACAGACTCCAAACAGGGTGTGCATATCCCAGCCTTCCCGCAAGGACGTTGGTGAGCACCGTGCTCCGCTTCACCAGGTTGAATTGCTGAAAGATCATGCCGATTTGGCGACGGATGTGACGGAGCTCTTCCCCCTGAGCTGCGGTGATGTCCACATCATTCCAGATCACCCGTCCTTCTGTGGGATCGATGAGCCGGTTGATGCAACGCAGCAAGGTGGATTTTCCCGACCCCGAAAGCCCGATCACCGTCAAAAACTCGCCTTCCTCCACTTCGAAACTCACATCCTTCAGAGCGACAGTTCCCCCAGGAAATACTTTGGTGAGGT
>DUEQ01000568.1 GCA_011192085.1 Caldilineae bacterium | reverse complement strand
TGACGCGTTTGATCAGAAACTTATCGAATTGAGGCACGCGCACCACGACGATATCTCCCCGTTCCGGGGGATGGATGCGGTAGCTCAATTTCTCGATGATGAGCCGCTGATGCCCGTACAAAGTCGGCTCCATGCTATAACCCTCGACTCGGGTGGCCTGAGCCAGGAAGAGATGGATAAGGAGGGCGATGATGAGCGCGGGAATGACCGTGCTCAGCAGCTCCTTCGCGACAGAGCCCGCCATGGATTCGGTGTGGCGGGAGGCTAGAGGCGCGTAGATGGCGCGAGGATATTCCAGTTCGCGCGCGTAGCGCTGGGGTTGTTGCGAAGGATGGATGATTTTAGCGTCGGGAGGCAGTGTGCGTGGGGGAGGTGATGCCATCTTCATAATATGAGATGATACTGCCAATGCGCCTTTTTTACAAGATCGGCCTGGGTGAGAGAGCCATCAACGGACAACGAACTACGGATAACGGGTAGCGTGGGCCTGGAGGGAGATTTTTTACGGTAAAGGAATTCGTGTACAATCAAGGTGGCTCCGGGCGCAAAATGCCCGCCTTGCATCTGTCCCCCATCTCCCCCTTTCAGATGAGTCAAACACTATGGCCATGACGTTAAAAACCGAAGTTCAGATCGTTCACCTGCAGATGGGGCGCAGGAGCGCTTACGCGCCCACGGCCCGCGTGGTGGAGCCCACCTCGGGCGTTGCGCCTGTCAAGGGCAAAGGCAACCTCTACATTCTCATCGAGATCACGGGGGATGACGCAGCGGTCATCTCCCGACTCTACCGGGACTTGCTGAACCTGATCCAGGAGGCGTACTACGCCGCCTCGGGCGATGTGATCGCCTCACTGACCGACGCGATCCAGGCCGCGCATTCACATCTGCAAGCATACAACCAGCGACATGAGAGCGATTTCACCGGCGGCGTGACCTGTCTGGTGGTGACGAGCCAGGAGGTGATCTCCGCCCAGGCGGGACCGACCATTCTGGCCGTGCGCAGCCGCGCGGGTTTGCAATGGTTCTCGCCATTGAACCATGAGGATTATATATCGCTGGGAGAAGAGGACGCGCCGGCGGTGGAGATCGGACGGGTGTCCGGGCATGCAGGCATTGTGATCGTGGCCATGAACAGCGCCTGGGTCAATTATCTGGAGGTGCCTTTGATGATAGAGGCCACTGACGTGGCCCGCGCCCGCGCGGTGGCCGATCAGATGGCAGGAATCGGCATCGATGCGGAGGAATCCCTCACCGCATTGGTGGTGACCCTAAGCGAAGCTGCGGGCCAGGGCCAAGGCGTTGTCATCTCGCCCGAGACCTTGCCAGCCGAGGCTGAAGCCGCCACCCCCAGCGAGAGCATGCCCGCCGCGCCCGACGACATCGATAAGGACCTCGATTGGGAGGACGTCTATGAGACGCCCGCCGCAAAGACGCCCCAAAAACAGCCAGAGAAAAGGGCCTTCTCCCTGACCGCCATCGCCAAGTTGGGACGCCGCGCGCCCCGCCCCAAAGTCTCGAAAAAGCCCGCGGCCCCGGCCCCGAAGTCCAAGATCCGGATCAAAAAGCCCCGCCGCGTCCCCTTCGTCCTGGGCGTCATTCTCATCCTCATCGTTGGCGTGGGGTTGCTCACCGCGGGCATGTGGTATTATCAGAATCAGCAACGCCAACAGCTTTTCGAAAAATTCATTCGGGCAGCGACCGTGCAATTGAACCAGGCCAAAGAGCTGGAGGATGTGGAGATCAAACGCCAATCTCTGAAATTCGCCAAGCAGCAACTGGATCAGGCCCGACAGATCTCGCCCGACGATCCCAAAGTGCGAACTATTGAAGCAGATATTCTCGCCTATCAGGCCGAAGTGAACAAAGTCGTCGCCCTGATGGCTGGCTTCGACCTGCCTCTGGTGGATTTCACAGACCCGGCCTCCAATCCCACCACCGTGTTCGTGAACGGCCTCAGCGTTTTCGTGCTGGATACGGGACTGGGCGTGTTCAAACGCTATCAGCTCGACGACGCCACAGGCGATCGCCTGGCCCAAAGCGAGGAGAATCCCCGCATCCTACTGAAAACGGGGGATTCGGTGGAGGGACGCGCGGTGGGTCAACTGGCCCACGCCATCTGGGCGCCCGCCGCAGGCAATCGCACGGTTAGCAGCCCCTTGATCCTGGACCAAGGCGTCCAGTTATTCGGCATCAGCGAGGGCCTTGGGCCGGTGAATGTCGCTCTGACCGAGAACGCCAGTCTTCAATTCGTTAAGGGGCTGTATTACTACAACGGGAACATCTATCTGCTTGATTCCGTGGGCGGCCAGTTCTGGCGCTATCGCCCCAGCGGACCGAATTATTCCAACGATCCCGAGCCTTATTTCCCGCCCGAAACCACCGTGAATCTGAAATCAGTCATCGATGTGGGCATCGAYGGGTATGTGTGGCTGCTGTATCCCAACGGCAGCATGCTCAAATTCCTCTCGGGCGTGCAGGAGCCCTTCGTGCTGGAGKCCATCGATCCGCCACTCACCCAGGCGGTGGCTCTGTGGGTGAATAGCGCCGAAGGCGAGCTGGGCCGCATCTACATCGGGGATGCAGCCACAAACCGAGTGATCGTCTTCGACAAAACGGGCAAACTATTGGCTCAGCTCACGCCCTTGGAACATGCCGAAGCCCTGGAAGCGTTGCGGGACATCTATGTGGACGAGCTGACGAACACCCTCTATCTGCTGACAAAAACCCGGCTCTACCAATCTCCCATCCCCAACTTGGAAACCGTCCCCTAGCGGCAGTTCTGAAAAGAAAACGATAGAGG
The DNA here is from genome assembly GCA_011192085.1 of Caldilineae bacterium. Lineage (GTDB taxonomy): Bacteria > Chloroflexota > Anaerolineae > J102 > J102 > M2005. The sequence goes on along the minus strand of DUEQ01000568.1, from coordinate 1,468 downwards.
ATGGCGGTCAGGTGACAACGCATCGTCCGCCCTCTATCGTCCATCGTCCCTTCCTTGGTATCGTCGGGCCGCTGTCCCGCCTTGAACGCATGGAAAACGAACTCCAGAAATTCCTCATCTATCTTCAGGCCGAGCGCGGGGCCTCGCCCTACACCCTGCGTAATTACGGCAATGAGATCGGGGAGTTCATCGCTTTCGCCGGGGAGAAGGGCGTGGCGCGTTGGCAGGATGTGGATGTGGCCCTGATCCGCTCCTGGCTGGCCTCTCTGCATCGGGCGGGATATCATCCCGCGTCCATCGCCCGCCGCTTGTACGAACTGCGTTCTTGCTTTCGCTTTTTGCTGCGAGAGCGCATCCTTTCCGACAACCCCGCGGCCCGCGTCCATCCCCCCAAACAGCCCCGCACCCTGCCCGATTACCTCACCGTCGAACAAGTCATCGAGTTGTTGAGCGCGCCCGATATTTCCACGCCCCTAGGCATGCGAGACGCGGCCATCTTGGAGGTGCTGTACAGTGCGGGCCTGCGACGCAGCGAACTCATGGGCCTGAAGGTGGGGGATGTGGATCTGCGGGAGAAGCGGATTTGGGTGTGGGGCAAGGGCAAGAAAGAGCGCATCGCACTCATCGGCGAGCCCGCGAAGCTGGCGCTGAGCCGCTACCTCGAACAGGGGCGTCCCCAACTGCTGGCCCGCAATCCCCACGCGGCTGACCATCCCCCTAAAGCCCTTTTCCTCAACCATCGCGGGGGCCCGCTCTCCTCCCCGCGGGCCATCAGCGCCATCCTCAACAAGTACCTCAAGCAGGTGGACCTGCCTCGACGAGTGACGCCTCACACCCTGCGCCACTCCTTCGCCACCCATCTGCTGGAAGGGGGCGCGGACCTGCGCACGGTGCAAGAGCTGCTCGGGCATGAGAATCTGCAAACCACCACCATCTACACCCAGGTCACCCTCCGCCACCTGCGCGACACCATCGGCAAGGCCCATCCTCACGCCGGGGATGAAACACTGGATACGTTCCACAGAGAAATCATCGTCCCTCTGTTGGAAGAAGGCGCGGCGCCCCGGGAACTCGAAGCAAAACCAACCCCTGACGCCCGATCGGACGAGCTGTTGGGCATCGATCCCAAGCGCCAGGCCCTGGAACGCGCGCATCCCAGGGCCCGAAGCGAGGAAGCCCCCTCGACATGAGAGGCTGGCGGCTTCGTTAAAAGTAGCCCAGCATCTCCTTGGCCTCCTCACTCATCATCTCCGGATTCCAGAAGGGGACCCAGACAAGGTTGATGTTGATGTCTTTGATGTCAGGGAAGTTGCGCTGGATGGTGTAGTAGGCGTCGGTGAGGATCTGCGGGCCTGCAGGGCAGCCGGGCGCGGTCAGGGTCATATCCACATCGACTGAGTGTTTTTCTTCATCGATGCGGATGTCGTAAATGAGCCCCAGATTCACCACATCGATATGGAGTTCCGGG
>DUEQ01000567.1 GCA_011192085.1 Caldilineae bacterium | reverse complement strand
GGGGGGAATTATGATAAAATGAGTGCATGAAAAAAAACGCACCCCGACGCACAAGCTCCCGGCTGGAGAAGATGAAACGGGAGATGATGAAAGCGGTGCGCACCACCCCCCTCTTCAGATCCCTTTCTGACGGGGATTGGCGGGATGTGGTGCGATTCCTTCATGGCCATTGTTACCCTGCAGACTCCTACCTCTTCTTCCAGGGAGACCCGCCTGAAGCCCTCTATATCATCTGGAGCGGACGGGTGAAGCTGGTGCGGCACACCGATCAGGGTCGGGATGTGGTGGTGACGGTGCTGGGGCCGGGACAGCTCATCGGGGAAATGGCCGTATTCGACGGGCGGCCCTATTCCATGACCGCGGTCACCCTGGAGGAAACCGCGGTGGTCACCATCGCCCGCAACGACCTCATGACCCTTATCCAACGCTACCCCGCAGTCTCCTTCGAGGTCATCCTGGAACTCAACCGACGGCTGCGCCTGTGCACCGAACTCGTCCGCAGCCTAGCCGTCGACCGGGTGGAACAGCGCATCGCTCGGGCCTTGCTGCGGTTGAAGGACCTGGGCGGCGCGCCCGCGCCCGATGGGGAGGGCGTCATGATCGATATCCATCTCACCCGCCAGGACATCGCGGAGATGACAGGCACCACCGTGGAGACCGCCATCCGGGTGATGAGTCGTTTCCGCAAGGAAGGGCTGATCCGCAATTACAAGGGGCGCACGATCTTGCTCGATATCAAGGGGCTGGAAACCATCGCCCGAGGGAAGTGAGGTCGGCGGGGCATGATCCAGGTTCGAGCGCAGATTCGGGATCGGGAGCTGCACGGCGCGGTTCACATCCTGCACCTGCACGCGCCCGACCTGGCCCGCCAGCTCCATCCCGGCCAGGCCGTGCTCATCCAGACGGGCTGGTATGTCGATCCCTTCCTGCGCCGCACCTTCTATCCTGTGGCCATCGACGACGCGGGCTTCGCCATCCGCCTCGCGCCCGACGCAGACCGGGGTCGGGCCTGGCTGCGCATGGCCCCCCAGGGCGCTGAAATCGACATCTTGGGCCCGGTGGGGCGCGGCTACGCCCTGCCCGAACGCACCCGCCGCATCCTCTGCCTGGGCCAGGGCGATGCGGCCTGGACCCTGCTGCCCCTGGTGCACGCGGCCTCAGCGCAAGGCCTGGGCGTCGCCCTGGCCATGGAAGCTAGCACAAAACGCCAGACCATCCCCCCTCGCGACCTCCCCATCACGGTGGAATATCACGTGGCCACGCTGGATGGCAGCGCGGGCCGCCGCGGCGACCTGCGTCCCCTGCTGCCCGACCTGCTGCGCTGGGCCGACGCGGTCATGGCCGCTGGCAGTCTCGATTTTTACCACGTTCTGGCCCGGATGATTGAAGACGCGCGGATGATCCTCCCCCGCGACTACGCCCAGGCCCTCTATCAGACCGACTTCCTCTGTGGGTTCGGCGCGTGCCAGGCCTGCGCCGCGGACGTCGCGGGCGGACGTCGTCGCGTCTGCCTGCGCGGGCCCGTCTTCGACCTCGTCGACATCCTCCGCTGACCTCCAACCACGCGACCAGACGACGGCACGACCACCCGACCTCATGCTCAACCTCGCCCCTCGCAACAAACTCGGCCTGGTTATCGACTCGCCCCTCCTCGCGGGCAGCGGCGCGGTGGGCTATGGCGACGCCTGGCCGCCCGGCCTCCGGCCTGAGGACTTCGGCGCTATCATCACCGCGCCCGTCTCCGCGGCCCCGCGCAAGGGACGTCCCCAACCGCGGCTGACGGAGATCCCGGGCGGATTCCTGCTGGATACGGGCGGACACAATCCCGGCTTCCGACGGCTGGCCGCGAGTCAGATCCGCACATGGCGACGCCTGCCAACGCCCGTCATCCTCGCCCTGGCCGGGGGCGAGCCGGGCGATCGGGCCTGGATGGCCGCGCATCTGGAGCCGCTGGAGGATGTCATCGCCGGGGTGGAGCTATCCGTGTCGGAGGATGTCAATCTGGGCGAGACCGCGGCCTTCATCGCCGCGGTGCGGCGGGCCACGCCCCTCCCCATCCTCGCCCGCCTACCCGTCACCCGCGCGACCTACCTCGCCCGCACCGCCATCGTCGCGGGCGCGGATGCGCTCATTGTGGGGACGCCGCCGCCCGCGTCCTATCCCGCGAGCCAGACCCTCATCGAAGCGCCTTTGAGCGGGCCCGCGGCCTTCCCCTTCACCCTGCGGGCGCTAAGCCTGCTGGCCGAACTGGACCTGGACTCGCCCATCATCGCCGCGGGCGGCGTCTACTCGCTGGACGACGCGTTGCTCTGCCTGGAGATGGGCGCGAGCGCAGTCGCCATCCGCGGGCTGGTGTGGCGCGACCCGGCCGCGGCCCGACGGCTGGCCATCAACATCCGCCCCTTCATGCCTGAAATGGAGGGGGTCGAATCGGACGAAGGGTGACGAGGTTTGGGAGCTCGGGCGGGAGTTGAAGCGCCCGCCATCACCGCCCCCACGTCCATCCCGCTGCTGGAGGCTGAGCAGGAGGGCGTCTGCCAGGATGAAGCCACCATGCCGGGCCAGACTCAGCGCCCCTGGCGCTTCACCGTTATCTCCCACGGCAATCCCGAGAACAGCACGTTCTGGTCGGTGGTGAGGCGGGGCGTGGACATCTCGGCCGCGAACATGCGCGTTCAAGTCGTTTATCCTGAAAGCGCCTGGCCAATGGACGGGAGACGATAATAGTTGCGGGCGATCGCCATCGTCCACCGTTTCGCGTCCATCCTCTATTTACGCCTCTAAAAAGAAGCCATGGTCGTGGTCATGATGGTAGTCATGCCCCAGGTAGAGCGCGGTCTGCTCCTCATCGAAGATGTAGGGGTCAGGGTCCTCGTTGATGATCTCCACCTCGCCCGCCAGCACGATGTGGCCCTTGAATACGACATCCCCCCGCACTACCAGCCGGTCGCAATGCAGCAGGGAGGGCGGCCCGTCGGGGAAGCGCTTGTCGAACTCGTCGATGAGCTTGTAGTAGCGTTTGTCCAGGTCGATGACCACGGCCCGGCCCTCCCGCCCGGGATGGAGCGCCACCCGGTAGTCCTCAGTGAGAAGGAAGGCGTCGGAGCGGACGGCCAGGAGCTCGTTGGTGGTCTTCACCGGGGAGAAGCGGGTGCGGGGCACGCGCAGAGCCTGCGCGCCGGGGAACACGGCGATGGCTGATCCCATCGCGGTTTCCAGTTGATACACGGGCGTGGAATCGGGATCGCGAGGGTCTACCGTCTTCTTGTTCACGATCATGGGCAGCCCCAGGATGCCCTCCCGCTCCTCCACGATGCGTTGGATGGTGGGAAGGTGATACCAGAGGTTGTTCGTGTTGAAGTAGCGATGGCGAGACACATCCTGGAACGCGGCCGCGTCCTCTTCCGGACATTGGGCGCTCTCCCGTAGGATGAGCTGGCCGTCGGCCTTGCGCCGGGCCAGATGCCCCCCCTTGCGGTCCGCGGGCGTGCGGTCCGCCACCTCCATCATGAAGGGCAGCTCATGCTCGATGAAATAGCCGAAGATGGCGTCGTCCAGGGCCGCGCCCAGGTTGTCGGCATTGGACACGAACGCGTACTCGATGCCATGCGCCAGCAGAGTCTCTAGCATGCCACTGGTGACCAGCGCGGTGTAGATGTCGCCGTGGCCGGGCGGGGCCCACGCCAGCGCCGGGTCCGCGGGCCAGGACACAGGCTCCAGGGTATCCTGCCAGATTTTAGGGGCCTTGTGCTGGAGGAAGTCGAGGGGGATGTCGCCCCACAGGTCGGGATAGCGCTCCAACAGGGCCAGGGAATCCGCGCGGGTGTTGAAGCTGTTCATCAGGGACAGACGGATGCCGTGGTGCAGCGCGTGGCGGGCGATGATATCCAGGAAGGTGAGGCCGTCCTTGACGGTCAGGAGGGATTTGGCCTTGCGCAGGCCCATGCTCGTGCCCAGGCCGCCGTTGAGCTTGATGAACGCGATCTTATGCCGCCAGGCCCGGCCCGTGGCCGCGTAGTGCGCGTCCAGACGCGCCGCGTCGGGCAGATCGGTCACAGGCTCGATGGCGTCCTCGGGAATCAGCCCGGTTTCGCCCGAGAGCAGCTGGGCGTAGTAATGACGGAAGGTGCGGATGAAGAGGTCGGGCAGACCCTCGGCTCGCATCAGGGCCTCGAAGGGGGCGAAACGTTGGTCGAGTTCATTCATGATGGCGACTTGTCATGTGAGAGAGGGAAACGCAGAGAGCACCGATGCTTCGCATCACTGATTTTCGCAGATATGATGAAAGG
>DUEQ01000566.1 GCA_011192085.1 Caldilineae bacterium | reverse complement strand
ACATCACATCCGTTTCGCCTTCTGTTGCAGGGCGTAGAGGAAGTTCAGGGCTTCCAAAGGCGTCATGGTGTTGATATCCGCCTTTTCGATCTCCTCTCGGATGGGATCGGGGCCCTCGCTGAACAGGGAGAGCTGCATCGCGCCTTCTCCCACATCCAGGGCTTCCTGCTCCCGCCCCGCTTCCTCCAACTGGCGCATGATCTCATTGGCCCGGGCGACGACCTGTTTGGGCAGGCCCGCGAGCTGGGCTACATGGATGCCGTAGGATTTGTCCGCGCGACCGGGACGCACCTCGTGCAGGAAGACGACCTCATCCCCATGTTCGGCCACGGCCACGTGGAAATTGACAATGCGGGGCAGTCGGTCGGCCAGTGCGGTAAGTTCGTGGTAGTGGGTGGCGAAGAGGGTGCGGGAGCCCAGTTTGGGGTGGCTGTGGATGTATTCCAGCACGGCCCAGGCGATGGCCATGCCGTCGTAGGTGCTGGTGCCCCGACCCAGCTCGTCAAGGATGAGCAAGGAGCGGTCGGTGGCGTGGTTGAGGATGTTTGCGGTCTCCACCATCTCCACCATGAAGGTGGACTGGCCGCTGTGGATCTCATCCTGCGCGCCAATGCGGGTGAAGATGCGGTCCACCAGGCCGATGTGGGCCTCTTCCGCGGGGACGAAGGAGCCGATCTGAGCCATGAGGGTGATGAGCGCGGTTTGGCGGAGGTAAGTCGACTTTCCCCCCATATTGGGGCCGGTGAGGATAACGATGGCCTGGTTGGGATGGAGGTGGGTGTCGTTGGGGATGAAGACCGCCCCCTCCAGGGTGAGCTCCACCACGGGATGGCGGCCCGAACGGATGTCCAGGATCCGGTCGGAGGTGAGCTGAGGCCGGACATAGCGCCGGTCCGCGGCCACGTCGGCCAGGGCCGCGTGTACGTCCAGATGGGCCACGGCTTCAGCCGCGGCCAGGAGCCGGGGCGCCATGTCTGCCAACTGGCCGATGATGCTCTTATAAAGGCTGTTCTCCAGGTCCAGCAGGCGTTCTTGGGCATTGAGGATGAGGGATTCGTATTCCTTGAGCTCGGGGGTGATGTAGCGCTCCGCGTTGACCAGGGTTTGTTTGCGGATGTAATCGGCTGGGACCTTATCGGTTTGGGATTTGGGGACTTCCAGGTAGTAGCCGAAGACTTTGTTGTAGCCAACCTTAAGCTTTTGGATGCCCGTGCGCCCCCGTTCTTTGGCCTCCAGGCCCGCGATGTAGGCCCGAGCGTCCTTCGCGGCCAGCGCGATGCTGTCCAGCTCTGCGTTGAAGCCGGGGCGGATGACGCCGCCGTGGGCCAGGGTGGCGGGCGGGTCCTCGGCGATGGCGGTTTCCAACAGATGGAGGGCGTCCTGGTTCAGGTCCAGGTCCGCGTCCTGGTTCAGACGAGCAGCGATGCTTTTGATCTGAGGCAGTGCACGCAGGCTTTCCCGCAGGCCTGCCAGGTCGCGTGGGGTGGCGATACCCTGGGTGCAGCGGTTGGCCCAGCGCTCGATGTCCCGCACCCCGCGCAGGGCCTGGCGTAGCTCGGCCCGCTCCAGGGGCGCGTTCACCCAGGCTTCCACCGCATCCAAGCGCTGGTTGATGCGGTCGATATCCAGCAGGGGTTGGTTGACCCATTTGCGCAACAGGCGTCCGCCCATGGGGGTGAGGGTGCGATCTAGCACCCAGAGCAGGGACCCCCGCCGCACGCCCTCGCGCATGGTCTCCACCAGCTCCAAGCTGCGCCGGGTGGCCGGGTCCAGGAGCATATAGTCTTCAGTGGCGTAGGCGCGCAGGGGTTGCAGGTGGCCCAGAACGCGTTTTTGGGTTTCCCGCAGGTAGGCGATGAGCGCGCCCGCGGCGCTGATGGCCAGGGGTTTGTGTTCGCAACCAAAGCCCTCCAGGCTGGAGACGCGGTAGTAGTCGAGGAGGGCCTGCCGCGCGGCCTCGGTCTCAAAGCGCCAGGGCTCGTAGGGGGTGATCGCATACGCATCCAGGCCGGGATAGCCCCCCGTGTCGGGAATGAGGAGCTCGGCGGGGGCGAGACGGGCCAGCTCTTCGCGGGCGCGACGGGCCACCTCCTCCCCGCGGATCTCCGTCACCGCGAACTCGCCCGTGGTCACATCTGCGTAGGCGATGCCCGCGCGCTTGCCTCCCTCGAAGATCAGTGCGGCGATGTAATTGTTGCGGCGTTCGTCCAGAAGCGCAGGCTCCARCAAGGTGCCAGGCGTTACCACGCGCACYACTTCYCGYTCCACCARKCCYTTRCCCACYTCKCCMACYTGTTCGCAGATAGCGACCTTATAGCCCGCGCGGATAAGYTTGGCGATGTAAGTGTCGGCGCTGTGCCAGGGCACGCCCGCCAGGGGCACCCGCTGGCCTTTGCTCACCGGGCGACTAGTGAGGGTGACCTCGCACACCTCAGCCACGATCTGAGCATCGTCGTCGAAAGTCTCATAAAAATCCCCGAGCCGGAAGAAGAGGATGGCGTCGGGGTATTGTTTTTTGATCTGGAGGTATTGTTTGCGCATGGGGGTGGACATGGCATCGATTGTAGCCAATGTCGCGGCCCCATGCCAAATCCAAAGAGGATCATGGTCATCGCCATGAGAACCACCACCAGGGCCAGAGCAGCCACATCCACTCGCGGAACCATAGGATCATAATGCCCCAAATCAACAGCCCTGCCAGCGCGGCTATGCCCAATTGCCAGGGATCATCCCACCGCAGCAGCCGGGCCAGGCCCAACGCCAGCGCCATCGTCATCCCCGCCAGCAACAGCCACCAAATGGAGAACATGCTCATAAAGGAACCAACCCAAAAGAGCGCGGCGGAGAGGAAGAACCAGCGCTCGGACGGGCGCAGAAACCCCACCGCCCCGAAAATCAGGGCGAGGAGGACCAAAAGCCAGAAAGGGATGCCAAGAGCCATGGAAATCATTTTAGTAAAATGCCCTCGTTCTGCCAACCGACTGTGCACAAAGAGACCATCTAGGTCTGCAAAAGCCCCCGATGCTCTAGGCGCAGTGAACGCCCGCCCATAGGAGCTGATGCGCCGCCCCATTTGGCTACGCGTGCTCAAAACATTGCCGCGCGGAGGCAGATAGCGAGATGGCCATCTCCACGCGCGGGCGGGGAGCAGATGGCCGCCTGTGACGGGAAGCACGCCCGGCGGGGGACTCACATCCTGCCGATGGCGCGCCTGCAGGAACAGGCCGTCGCCATCTCGCCCGACCACGCCGATGGCGGAAAGGGTCATGCCGGGCGTGAGGTTTTGGAATCGCCACGACGCGCCATCGGGCCGCCTGACCAGGATGGGGCCGCTGCCATCATCCAGCCAAAATTCCTCCTCATCCAAACGCGTTACCTTGCCCGCCACCCGGATGAGTCGGGCCAGATGCGCGTCGGTCACCAGGCCCGTACGCATGAACCTGGGCGCCATGGGCTCGCCCGCGCTCAGCTGAACAAGCCATCTCGCACTGGTCAGGACGAGCTCCCGCTGGCCGTGATAATCCTTGAGATAGCCGGTCGCCTGCACCCGGTCGCCCTCCCGCAGAGGGGGATACGCCCCCCGGCGCAGATAGACCATGATCCCAGCGCTGGCGTCCTGGATGACGATGACGCGAGGATGAAAGACGCCGGGCGGGACAGTGACCACGCCTTCCACGGTCAGGCGGGTCTTGATGGGAAGCTGGTATGCCGTCTCGATGGGTTGGGATGGGCCGGAGGGGGAGTTTGAGCCGGATGGCGGGGAGGTGGGCGGCGCAGGGGCGGGCGTGGGAAAGGGACGGTTGGGCTGGCCGGGCGTGACGAAGATGCGCAACCACGGGCCCGTGCCGTCGGGATAGCGGCTGAAGGAGCGGTCGTAGGCGGGGGAACGATCCCAGGCGAAGGTGTCCACCACCTGCCAACCATCCCCCTGCGGGCGCGCGAGATGGAGGACGCCGTGGGACGCGGGCAGGGCCAGCCCGCTCTCCCGGCGAAAGATGAGGGGATAGCTGCCGGGCTGGAGGATGGTGTGAGGCGGGAATTCATAGAAGGGGCCAGTGGGTAGACCCTCAACGTTTAATTCTCCGCGCCACAACCGCCAACCGTCCATCGCAACCGGTCGATCGCCCCAATAGGCCAGTTCGATCCATTCATCCAGGTAGCTGGCCGCGCCATCGCCATCCCAATCCTTTTCTTTTGGCGCGGGCAGGACCTCGTTCAGTGCGATCTGGTCGGAGGAAGGAGGCGGCAGGGGCGTCGGCGTGGGCGTCGGTGGGATGTTGGGGCCGCCAGGGCTGGGCGGATAGAGCATGGTCCAGCCCCCGACGCCATCCTCGACCCGGGCCCAGGGCGTGTCCGCCGCGGTGTCGGTGTAGGTGAACGCGTCCACCTCCAGGCCGTCGGGCGCGAGGAGGCGCACGCTGTCCG
>DUEQ01000565.1 GCA_011192085.1 Caldilineae bacterium | reverse complement strand
CATTTTTGGAACCGGTTCCTATTAAAATTTAGCTTTCCCGTAACGATCTAGGTCATCCAGCCGGAATCGTTGCCCATGATGAGCCACGAAGCACGCGAAGGACACGATGGCACGCAGAAAAAATAACTGGATAGTGACTGTTGACAATACATGGGCATGGCGTTACCATGGCCCTCACACCCGACGCGCGATGGCCCTCGCCATCCGCCCCCGACGCCCTACGGTCACGCGCCATGCTCACGCCAAACGATCTCTCCCGCTACATCCAGCAGCACGCCATTCGCGCCCGGCTCATCACCGACCTCGGTGACGTCTCCACCGTGCCCGCGGCCGCCGCAGCCCTGGACGTTCGTCCCGACCAGATTCTCAAAACCCTGCTGTTCTTCGTGCGGGGGGCGCCTTATATCGTCATCAGTCACGGTGTCGCGCCCGTACCCGCGCGCGTCCTGGCCGACCATTTCCGCGTGGGCAAGCGTCAGATCAAGCTGGCCCGCCCTGAGCAGGTGGCGGCGGAAACGGGCTATCCGGTGGGAGGGGTCCCGCCCCTGGGGCACATCCACCCCCACCCCGTGATCATGGCCCAATCCCTCCTCGACGATGAGATCGTCTTTGGCGGCGGGGGGGATGATCGCACCATGCTCGAGATCCCCGTGTCCGAGCTCCTGAGGCTCCACGCGCCAGCGCTGCTGCCCCTGCGTTAGGGCCGCCTACCAGCGGCGCCCCACCAGTTTGCGCACCAGTCCGGCCAGCATGGCCACCGCGTCAGGATCGCCCTGGGTGGCGGCCAGCGCGTCCAGCGCGGCCTCGGCGTAGGCCCGGCCCTGAGCTTCGGCAAAGTAGCGCGCGCCTAGCGCGTCCAGAAGCGCGAGGATGGCGGGGAGGTCTTCGGGCGTGAGGGGAGCGGGACGGGTGTAGAAGGTGCGGAGCGCGTCGGCCTCGGGCTCAGTTTGGGCCAGGGCGTAGAGCACGGGCAGGGTCTTCTTGCGCGTGAGGATGTCGCCCGTGGCTGATTTGCCCGTGACGGCCTCCTCGCCCCAGATGCCCAGGATGTCATCCTCGATCTGAAAACTCAGCCCCAACGCGTGGCCAAAGGCCTGATAGCTGGCCACATCGGCGGCTCCAGCGATGATGGCGCCCAGCGCGCTGGATGCAGCGATGAGCGCGGCGGTCTTGCCCGCGATCATGGTCATGTACTCATCCAGGGTCACATTGGTCCGAGTCTCGAAATCCATGTCCAGGAACTGGCCCTGGGTGAGGCGCAGGCAGGTGTCGTCCAGAGTCTGCATGGCGTCAAGAATGCGGGACGCGGGGAGATGGCGCTTTCGCAGGCGCAGCAGGGCCAGGTGGGCCAGCACGAACATGGCGTCGCCCGCGTTGATGGCCTGGGATTCGCCCACCCATGTCCACAGGGTGGGGCGATGACGGCGGGTGGGACTGCGGTCTTCGATATCGTCATGGATGAGGGAAAAGTTATGGATGAGCTCCACCGCGGCTGCGGCGGGCAGGGCCTGGGCGGGGTCGCCGCCTGCGGCCTGGGCCGTCATCAGCGTCAGCAAGGGGCGCAGGCGCTTGCCCTTGGGCGCGTCCTCCGGCTCGCCCAGCCGATTTTCCCAGCCCAAATGATAGCGCATCATCCCATACATTGGGCGCAGGGAGAGGGGTTCGTTTTCCAGCAGCGCCCGCATCTCCTGTTCGATGCGAGGCAGCCACGTCTGGCTGAAGGCGTCAAACGACATGGAATCGGCTCCTGACGGTTGGGGAGGCGTCAACGCGGACTAGGCGGCCATAATCGCGCAACGCATTGAGGTCGCCCGCGCCGCTGACGAACATGGCTACGCGCAGGGAGCGCATGACAGCCTGAATCTCCTCGTAGACCGCCTCGGCGCTGATGGCTGCGGCTTTGAGGAAGGGCCCGGCGATGCCCGCCAGGTCCGCGCCCAGCGCGATGCATTTGGCGATGTCGATGCCCGTGCGCAGCCCGCCGCTGGCGAACAGCGGGATGTCGGGCAGGACCTCTCGCACCATGACCAGGGAATCCGCGGTGGGCAGGCCCCAATCCGCGAACTCCCGGGCCAGCCGCCGCAGATGGGGATCCGCGGCGCGGTGATATTCCACAGCGGCCCAGGAGGTGCCGCCGCCGCCCGCGACATCGATGGCGGCCACGCCCACATTGGCCAGGAGCCGCGCGGTCTGGGGCGAGATGCCCCATCCCACCTCTTTGACGATGACGGGCACAGAGAGTTTGTTGCAGACGGTTTCGATCTTACGGGCCAGGCCCGCCCAGTGCACGTCCCCCTCCGCCTGCAACGCCTCCTGCAAGGGGTTGAGGTGCAGGATGAGTGCATCCGCTTCCACCATGTCCACCGCGCGCTGACAGTGCTCCACGGTGTACCCTCGATTGAGTTGCACCGCGCCCAAGTTGGCGAAGAGGAGGATGGTTGGGGCCACGCGTCGCACCTGGAAGGTGCGGGCCTGTTCGGGGTGCTCCAAGGCCACCCGTTGCGATCCCAGTCCCATGGCGATGCCCGCGGCCTCTGCCGCCTCCGCCAGATGGATGTTGATCCTCTCCGCTTCGGGCGTGCCCCCAGTCATGGAGGAGATGAACAGGGGGACTTGCAACACCTTGTTCAACATCTCGATATCGGTCTGCACCTGGTCCAGGTCCACCTCGGGCAAGGCTTGATGCACCAGTTGATAGCATTCGAGCCCTGTGGTCAGGTTGGGGAAGGAAACGTCTTCTTCGAGGTTGATGCGAATGTGGTCCGCCTTGCGCTGGGCGTGTCGTTCGGGCATGGGTTGCACCTCCTGGAGGGAAGTGTAAATGGGGTGTGGAGGCGCTGTCAAATTGGGGACTGTTCCGAAAATAACGTCCAAGGTCCGATGTCCAAAGTCGATACACGCACCGCCAGATGACGAATTCGGTTGGGATCAGGTCGCCTCCAGGGCGGATTTGCAATCCACCTACCATCGATGAAAAGCGATTTTCCTCGGTATCGGCGCAGGCTCGCCCGGGGTTGGCGTACTTTGATATTCGCCCCACTGGTGCTAAAATGAGCCAGCCCGTAAGTCAGTTCACAGTTCACAACAGGATTCCCACCATGACCCTTAGCGACTGGCGAGACATCTCCCTCATCCTTTTGGCGCTGGAAGGCGTCGTCATCCTCTTGATCTATGGCGTCATCCTCTATTATGCATGGAAGGGCCTGCGCATCGCGTATCGCTGGCTACAGGGCATGGGATTGCCCCAAAGCAGGCGGTACGCCGCGCTGATGAAGGGGTACGCCACCCGTTACAGTCAAAAAATTGTCCGTCCACTCATCGCCGCGGAGGCCGCCTATGATCAGGCGACCGGCGTCATCCGGGCGATTTTTCCACCCCATAAACAGCCACATCAGGAGTAAAGCATGAAGCATACGCCCATTCGCTTCATCGCCACAAGCACAGCCCTTGGCGCGCTTGTGGGTTTTTTGATCGGTCTCGTAATTTCCCAATCCAAAAAGGAGCAATTGCGCCTCACGTCGGAGCGTGGCGAGTTGGCGGCTTTCGGCCCCAGCGTGCGAGAATGGATCGGATTGAGCATCGCCGTGGTCACCCTTCTCCGGCAGATCGCCAACCTGCTCTCCCCGAAAACCTGAGCGCTACACCAGGTCGTCCTCCGTGGCGTCGCCCGCATCCGGGGTTTTCAGCTCCGGTTCGGGCGTTTCTTTTTGCTCGGGAGAGGGTTCAGGCTCCCCGGAGCGATCCAAGAGGACATCCCCTTCCCCATCCTCATCGGAGGGGGTCTCGGGCGCATCCAGCGCGATGATGGGCGGCTCTGTGGGGAGGATGGGGGCGATGATGGGGATGTCCTCTTCCGGAGCGGCGATGCGCGTCTCTTCGACCGATTCAGCCTCCTCGACCTGGAGCAAGGCGGTCCTGGCCGCCTCATCGGTCGGAGCGGGCAGCGGCTCTGAGGAGGAGGCCAGGGGCAAGGCCCGACCGTAGACCTGGGCCARYAKCCCCACCTGCTCCAACGGCATCCGCTTGCGGATGGGCGTATCGGACGTCTCCCACAGCTCGCGCAGCGCGGGGTAATCCCACTCCGCGGTGATGACGCCTTCCGCCTGGACGCTACCCAGCTCTGTCATCACCCCCGTGAAGCGGGGGGTGAACTCCAGGGGGGCGAAGATGGCGCTGCGCCCCAAGAAAGGCGGGGCATCGGGCGTGGCGAAGGGATCTTCGCCCACGAGAAAGGCGGCTGCGCCATAGAGCTGGTTCTCCTGGCATCGGGCCAGCGCGGCCTGGCGGATTTTGTGGTAGGTTGCGGGGCGTTTGGTCGCGGCCAGAGTGAGCAGCATCTCTGCACCCTGATAGGCCAGCGCCCGCGCGGGTTCGGGGTAGAGGACCTCATATCCAAACAGAAGGCCGATGCGGCCCACGGGCGTATCGATGGGGGTCCAACCCGGTCCGAGCTGGACCGCGTCCAGGGTCACCGCATCGGTCGCCACCTGATCATGCCGCCCCAGCAACGATCCATCGGGGCCGAACACGAACGAGGCGTGACGGATCGAGGCGGTTTCGACGTCATAGAAATAAAGGCTGCCCGCCACGATGGTCATATCATATTGCTGCGCCAGATCGGCGAACACGCTGATATACACATCGTACAGGGATTCGGGCATCTCCTGAAGCGTCATCAAGAGCGCCTTCTTTAGGTCCGCCCGCATCACGTTGGCCGCGCCGCCCGCCAGCATGCTCTTCAGTTTGGGCAAGATGCCTCGTTTGGGCGCGGCTGCCTCCTTGAGCAGCGCGTTGCGCCATCCCGGAAACATGGGGATGCCCACGGCCAGCCCGCTGTATTCCGGGAAGAGGGCCAACTGGCTTCCCTTGGTCTTGGCAATGCGCAGGAACCGATGGAAATAGGTCAGCAGCTCATCCAGCGTTTTTGTGACAATGATTTTATGTTGAATGACGGCGATAATTGGTT
>DUEQ01000564.1 GCA_011192085.1 Caldilineae bacterium | reverse complement strand
GTGCCGGAGTATGAGAATCCAACCCAAGAGGCGACTATTGCGAAGTGCCTGGAACATTTGGTGAAATCGGACGCCTTGCTGTATCTCCCCCTGACAACCATCCTGGAAACCGGCAATCACATCGGGCATATTTCCAATGGCGCGGAGCGGCGGCGGGCCGCCCAACATTTTGTCCACAGTATCCAGGAGGCGTTGGATGGAAAAGCCCCCTGGCATGTGGCTCCATTCGTCAAAGAAGAAGCGTTGGAAGCCTGTCTGGCGGATTTTGAATCGTACGCCATCCAGAAGTTGGGGCTGGGCGATGTGCTCCTCATCAAGGATGCGGCGAAACGCCTGAGAGAGTTCGCTCAGGCGCGCGGGGAAGACGTCTGTATATGGACGCTCGATGAGCCCCTTCGGGCCCATAGCCCCTCGCACTGCCCGCCGCCTTGTCGATAACTACTCCCCCGTCACCCACAGAGGCCGGGCTAGGTTGATGGGGCGGATGCTGTTGGCCAGCCCGCTCTTGCCCGCGGCGTCGGGGCCCGGATACAATCCCACCAGCCGCCCGTTCCCGTCCAGCACGGGCGCGCCGATGTTACTCTGGCTCAGGGCGATGTCCGTGGCGATCCACCCCCGCTCGGCCTGGATGGCGGGGTCGGGCAGGATGTTGATGGCCCGGCCTTCGCCCAAGGCCAGGGCCTTGCCGATGCTCGGTCCCATGCCCTCACCCTCCGCAGGAAAGCTGATGACTGCAATGGCAGAGCCTGCATCCAGTGCATCGGAATCACCCATGGGCATGGGAGGCAGATCGAAGCTGTTGGGCAGGGGCGAACCATCCTTCTGCGCGAAGATCTGGATCACGGCCATATCCCGACCTCGATCCGCGCGCACTACATGGGCCTGATACCAGTCCAGGGTGTTGGGCTGAGACCGGCTGAACACGCCCACCATGACCTGATTCCGACGATTGTAGGATCTTCCCGTGGCGGGGTTGATGACCACGCTGTACGCGGTGAGGATGCGGCCCTTTTCCGTGAGGATGACGCCGGTGCCCGTCTGGCCGTTGGGCGTATCCCCCACCGGGGTCAGCACGAAGATGGTGGAGGGGATGGCTCCTGCATAGCGGGCGTAGGGCGAGGGCGTGGGTTGGGCGGGCGCGCGCATGGCCGGGACCAGAGCCAGGGCCGCCGCGGCCACGCCCAGCAGCCCCAACGCCACGCCCAACAGGGCATAGGGCAGGTACGATGGTCGGGATTTCCGCGGAAGCGCGGGAGGCGGAGGCGCGGGCGTCTCCCCCTCGGGCGGCATGTACGCCATCCGCAAGATCACGTTCCCCACCTGGATGCTGTCCCCCGGCCTCAGCTGCTGCGGCTCCGCGATGCGTTCGCCATTGAGCCAGGTGCCATTGGCGCTGCCCCGGTCGTAGAGCCACGCCTCGGGCCCTTGCACGCGAATGTACGCATGATGCCGCGACACGCCCGTGTCGGTCAGGATCACGTCGTTTTCGGGCGAGCGGCCAATGCTCAGGCCGTCCTCTTCCTCTTCGCTGATGGGATAGCGGTAACCAGAGGGTTCGATGAGAAACCAGGGCATGAGGTCAGTGATCAGTCATCAGTGCATAGTCAGCAGTGGCGGCGGGCCGCCGATACCGATGAAAGGACGATGGACGATAGACGACGGACGACGGAGACTCATGAAAGCCATCCTCTATCGTCCCTTTTCATGACAGACGCCTGGGTCCGCGTTCAGGTTCCCTGGCGCAAATAGATGACCGCTATCTGGCTCATGATCGCCGCGGCCAGGGGCAACGCGTCTTCGTGGATGTCGAAGCGGGGGTTGTGATGGGGCCCGCGAGCCCCGCCTTCGGGCTCCGCGCCCAGCAGAACATAGCACCCCGGCACGCGATTCATGATCTCCGACATATCCTCCGAGACCATAATGGGCTCGATCTGGATGATCTGCTCCTCGGGGAGGAAGGTCAGTGCGGCCTCGCGGGCGATGGCGGCCATGCGTTCGTCGTTGATCACTGGGGGCGTGTATTCGTTTTCCTGAATCTCAAACGCGTAACTCGCCCCATGCGCCCGCGTCACCCCACCCAACACCTCCTCCATCCGCTGGATGAGCAGGTCCCGCACCGCGGGGTCGAAGGTGCGCAGCGTGCCCTCCATGAAGGCCCGCTCCGCGATGACGTTGAACGCATCGCCCGAGTGCAGGCTGCCGATGGTGAGCACCGCGGCGTCGTGGGGTGAGACATTGCGGCTGACGATGTGATGCAGCATGGTCACCATGTTCGCCGCCACCAGTACGGCGTCGATGGCGTCTTCGGGCGCGGCGCCATGCCCGCCCCGGCCTGTGATGGCGATGTCGAAGCGGTCGGACGCGGCCATGAGTGGGCCCGGCTGCACCACCAGCTTGCCCAGGGGGAATTGGTTCCATAGGTGCAGGGCAAAGGCCGCGTCCGGTCGCGGATTCTCCAACACGCCGTCGCGGATCGTGGCTTTGGCCCCGCCCAACCCCTCTTCCGCAGGTTGGAAAAGGAGCTTGACCGTTCCGGGCCACTGGTCGCGGGTTTGAGCGAGCAGGGTCGCCACGCCCATGCCGATGGCGGTGTGGCCGTCATGCCCGCACGCGTGCATCCGCCCCGGCTCCTGACTGGCCCAGGGCAGGCCCGTGGCTTCGGTCACCGGCAACGCGTCCATGTCGAAGCGCAGGAGAGCGACCGGGCCGGGGCCGTTGCCTTCGATGATCCCGACCACGCCCGTCTTCCCCACGCCGGTGGTCACCTCCAACCCCAACGATTGGAGATGCTCGGCCACGATGGCCGCGGTGCGGAATTCCTGGAATCCCAGTTCGGGGTGCTGATGAAAATCTCGCCGCCAGGCGATAAGGCGAGGGGCCAGGGATTGGGCGAGGGCGAGGTAATCGGGCATGGGCATGCTCTCTAACAAAAAAGGACGGACTTCGCCCGCATGGTCATGCAGGTTCATCCGTCCTCTTTGACGCCGCCCTTGGGCGAGAGCGGCGTCGGCTCAGGAGGTCATCATGTTCAACGAGCGCTATCCTAACCGATTTCGCCACCATTGTCAAGCCGTCGCGGCGACGGCGAGATCGCCGCGCGGGATAAGGCGGGCCTGCCCGTCGGCGTGGTAAGAGGAGCGCACCAGCGGGCCCGACTCCACCCAGCGGAAGCCGATCTCCTCCTCGCCGATGCGACGCAGCTCTTTGAACTCGTCGGGATGCCAGTAGCGTTCGATGGGGAGATGGTAGCGGGTGGGTTGTAGATACTGGCCGATGGTGATGATATCCACCCCCACCTCTCGCAGGTCCTCCATCACCTGGATGACTTCCTCCCACCGTTCGCCCAGGCCCACCATCAGGCCCGATTTGGTCAGCGTCCGCGAGTCCATCTCCTTGGCTCGGCGTAGCACGTCCAGCGACCGGCGGTATTGGGCCTGGGGCCGCACCCGGCGGTAGAGACGGGGCACAGTCTCCACATTGTGATTCAGGATCTCCGGCTTCTCCCGCATCACCGTCCACAGCGCCTTCTCCTCTCCCTGGAAGTCGGGGATGAGGACCTCGATGGTGCAGCCGGGCAGGAACTCCCGGATCTTACGGATGGTGGCCGCGAAGATGAAGGCGCCGCCGTCAGGTAGCTCATCCCGGTTCACCGAGGTGAGGACCGCGTGGCGCAGGTTCATCTGCTGCACGGTGCGGGCGACGCGGATGGGTTCGAGGATGTCCACCTTCTCGGGCCGACCCACCTTGATCTTGCAGAAGCCGCAGGAGCGGGTGCAGGTGTCGCCCAGGAGGAGGAAGGTGGCTGTGCCCCGGCCCCAGCATTCGCCCAGATTGGGACAGCCCGCCTCCTCGCACACCGTGTGGAGATGCTCCTCGCGGATGAGGTGATTCACCTGGAAGAAGGTGTCGCCGTGGGGCGAGGAGACGCGCAGCCAGTCGGGCCGTCGCCCGCGGGTGAGCTGCGGCTTGCTCCAATCGTGCCTGGGCGGGTTGGGGTCGAGTTCGATGGGGAGGGTGTGGTTCATGATCTCGGCAACAGGGGCGCGGAGAGCATGGTTTGCAGGCCCGCGGGCATCTTGGGCGCGTGCAGCGCCTGATTGACGAGAATGGCCGCGGTGGCCTTGTCGCCATGGACGCCTGTCAATCGCATGTGCAGGGCCTGGTCGCCAGTGATGAACAATTCATCCCGGCTGCCGCCCTCCACACCGGCTTCCATCACCAGTTCCATGGTGATGCGCGGCTCCCCCGCGATGAGGCCTTGGGCGTCCTGCCTGATGCCGATGCATTGGCCCGGCTCGATCCAACCCAGGCCCGATTCGACGCCTTCCGTCGCCACGATGGGTTTGCTCTCCACCGCAACGACGTCCAGCTCCCAGCCCAGGCCCGCGGCCAGCATGAGCAGGCTATCCTTCAGGCCTACATGGCCGATCGCACCCTTATCGAGCTGCTCCTGCACCCAGGCGGGGTCCTTGCCCAGGCCGTTCTTCTCCTGCAAGGGGATGCGTCGCTCCAGCACATCCACGAATCGGGCAACGTGAACGGTTTCGATTTCGCTGGCGATGCGGCTAATCAACACGGGCAGGGTGTCCATGACCATGCCGGGATTGACGCCCACGCCCAGGATGGTGACGCCCGCCTTGCGCGCGGCCTCATCCAGCTCTCGGGCCAGATCGGGATGATCCTCCCAAGGCCACACTAGCTCCTCGCAGGAGGAGACCACGTTGTAGCCGCGGGCGATGGCCTCCATGAGTTGGTCCCGGGCCTGGGCCAGCTTGGAGACCGTGGCCTGGAGCACGACCGCGCCTGCGGGGGCGTTCACTTGCGCCAGGGAGGACACAATGGGCAGCTCGGGCAGGTCCTCGTCGCAGACCTGGTTCAGGGTGAGCTCTTGCAGGGCGGGATTGATATCCACAGCGCCGACCGAGGTCACACGCGGTTCATTCGCAACGGTGCGGCCTATCTGTTGTCCGATAGGCCCCAGTCCAAAGTGGATGACAGAGGTGGGGTTCATGGTCAATGTCCAGTATTCAGTATGCAGTACTCAGTGGAGGATGGAAG
>DUEQ01000563.1 GCA_011192085.1 Caldilineae bacterium | reverse complement strand
CTATCAATCCAAAGAAAGGAGAAAATGCATGCTTACAGAGTACGAAATGGTGACCCTCTTCCATCCCCGTTTGGATGAAGAAGGCGTCGAACAGGTCTCGCAGTGGCTGCAAGACCGCATTGCATCCCTGGGCGGGGAGGACATCACAGTCATTCCCTGGGGACGGCGGAAGCTGGCGTATCCTATCCAGAAGCAGTTGGAAGCGACCTACATCCAGATCGATTTCAAGCTGGACGGCTCGAGGGTTGCCGAGCTGACCCGGGCCATGCGCATCCATGAGGACATCATGCGTCAGCTCGTGGTGCGCAAGCAAGACCTGTAATCCCCGATTCCACCCTTTTTCCCCAAAGCGCACGTTTTTTGTGAGGAAGTGAGCGATGACCCGGAGCCTGAACAAAGTTATCATCATCGGCAATCTCGGCCGCGATCCTGAGATGCGCTATACCGCCAACGGCAAGCCCATCACTACCTTCAGCGTCGCCACCAGCCGCACTTGGGTGACTTCAGATGGTGAGCGCCGCGAAGCCACCGAATGGTTCAACGTGGTGGCGTGGAACAACCTTGCCGAGATCTGCAACCAGTTTCTGCGCAAAGGCTCTCGCGTGTATGTGGAAGGCCATTTGCAGACGCGGCATTGGGAGGACGACAAAGGTTGTCGGCATTATCGCACCGAACTGGTCGCCAACGAGATGTTGATCCTCGACAACCGCAGCCGCAATGAAAGCGCCAGTTTTGACGAAGATGAAGATGAAGGCCCCGATCTGCCCTTCTAATCCCCACCTGACACCACTCGATGATTGAGGATATCATCTATCATGGCTGAAGAAACCACGCAACCAACTCCCCCGGAAGAAGAATCCGCTCCCGCGGCCGCGCCCGCACCCCGGCGTCCGCGTCAAGCTTCGCCCCTGCGCCGATACACCCGCGCGCGGCGGGCCAAAGTGTGCCAGTTCTGCGTCGAGAAGGTCGATTACATCGACTATAAGAAACCCGAATTGCTGTTGCCCTACATCAGCCCCTACGGCAAGATGCTGAGCCGTCGCCGTACCGGCGTCTGCGCCAAGCATCAGCGCCGTCTGGCCAAGGCCATCAAACGGGCCCGTTTCCTGGCGCTCCTGCCTTATACCGCCGAACACATTCGGCGTTACGGTTCGTAATCTGTGCGGATAGAGGCCGGGAGCGGAACGAAACCTGTCCCGGCAACGACCCAATTCGGTAGTGCGAGTGAGGCATAGGAGGGAGTTCCTATGCCTTGCTTTGTTTCAACCCCATCTCCATTCGAGGCATTTCATGGCAAAGAAAACCAAAGAAAAAAAGCCCGAAGCCCTGAAGCATGAACAGCCCCGACGTTACGCCAGCCGTCGCCGTAAAGAGCAGGAGATGCAACGGCGGATCTTCATCGGCCTGGGCGTCGTTTTGGCGGCTGTCGCACTCCTTCTCGCCGTCGGCGCCATCAATGAATATGTGATCAAGCCCAACAAGCCGGTCGCGGTCGTCAATGGCGAAAAGATCTCTCAGGACGCATTTCGGCGCCGCCTGCGTTTTGAACAGGACAATCTGGTCTCCCGCATCGATCAGTATCTTCAGTTCGGGGAGCAATTCGCCAATGGCGGCCCCAATCCTTTCCTGTCCTCCATCCAGCCCATGGTCAGTGAGCTGGCCGCTCCGGAGATCTTCGGCTTCACCGCCCTGGACAGGATGATCGAGGATGGGATGATTGAGCAACTGGCCCGGGAATACAATGCCACCGTTACGCCCGAGGAGGTTCAGGCCGAGATCGAGAAGCAATTCGGCTATGACCGGGAGGCGGCTCAGGCCGAAGTCGGCGCTGGCGATACGATAACGAACACTACGACCCTCACCGAAGAGGAATTTCAGCAACGTTACAACGATTATGTGCAACAATTGACCGAGGTGGGCAGCCTCACCGAGGAGGAATTCCGCAACCTCTTCGCCACCTATCTCATGCGCAACAAGTTGATGGCGAACGCGCCCCTCTCCTTCGACGCCACCGAGGAGGCGGTGAGGGTGCGCTACATCCTCATTAAGCCCGAGCCCGAAGCGCCCCTGGCCAAACGGGAGGCGGACGCCTTGAAGAAGATCATGGATGCCCGCAAGCGCATCACCGAGGATGGCGAGGACTTCGCGGAGGTGGCCAAAGAAGTCTCCGAAGACCCCGGCAGCGCGCCTAATGGCGGCGATCTCGGTTGTTTCGGCAAGGGCCAGATGGTGCCCGAATTCGAGGATGCCGCCTTCTCCCTGGAGAAGGGCGAGATCAGTCAACCGGTGAAGACCGACTTCGGTTATCACATCATCCAAGTGTATGACACCAAGCCCGACGACGAGCAGGTTTGCGCTCGCCACATCCTCGTCCGCGTCGACCGTACGCCCACCGAGGACGCGGTGACCAAGGCGGATGAGGATGCGCTGAAAGAGGCGGAGGATGTGAAAGCCCAGTTGGAAGCGGACGAGGACTTCGCGGCGCTGGCTAAAGCGGTCTCCGACGATCCCGCCACGGCCGAGAAAGGCGGCGAACTGGGTTGGGTCTTCCGCGGCCAGATGGGCGACGCCTTCGATGAAGTCGCCTTCTCCCTGGAGCCGGGACAGATCGGCGGGCCGGTCAAGCTCGATGACGGGTACGCCATCATCCTGGTGGAGGAGAAGGACCCAGAACACCCGGTGGAGGAGCAGGAGCTGGAGCAACGTCGCCAGCAAGCCTTCCGCGACTGGCTCGACGCCCAGATCGCGGGGGCGGATATCGAAAAGAAGCTGACTACGGAGATGATCCCGCCCCTGCCGCCCGATCTTCAGGAGCGGGTCAACCAATACATGACCCTACTGCAATCCCAAGCGCAATAGCTGGCGATGCGCCATTCAAGCGCAAACGCTGGTTGACGCCCGCCCCGGAAGCCGCCGGCGCTTTCGGGGCTTTTTCATTGCCCTGGGCGCGATGACCAGCGAGCCAGCGCAGGCCACTGGAGTCGCTCGAATGCATGTCCGAGCCGGGCCTGCACTTCAGGACGCAGGCGCTCCCGATATTTGCCCCACAGGGGCCCCCACTGGATGAGCCATCGCCACAGCAGGGCCGCGTCGAGCTGATGTTGAAACGCGTTGGGGTCGAGGCGCGCCCCGCAGCGGGCCAGCTCATCCAGATAGAGGCGGGTCATGGCCCGGAAGGGGAGGGGAGATGGGGCCTCGGGATAGGCCCAGGGATGGAGGAAGGTCGCCCAGTCCAGCGTGGGGGGACCCCATGCCGCGAGCTGCCAGTCGTGCCAGATGCGCAGGCAGCCACCCTGCGCGATGGCGACGTTCTGAAAGCCCGCATCGCCGTGGAGTAGCGTCATGGGGCCGGCATGGAGTGCGTCCAGCAGGGGCGCGGGGTCCCGGGCCAGGACCAGCAGTCGAGCCGTCCGCTCGGGCGTAAGGCTGTCATCGAACAGGGCCTCCTCCCAGATGCGCTCCAGCCCCGCCCGTCCATCCTGCAACAGTCGGCGCGCGTCGGCCAGCGTGGGTTGCAGCAGCCAGGGCCAGGTCTCGGGCGTTTCAGCCTGGTTCCAGAATGCCGCGTGGAGTGTCGCCAGATCTGCAATGACCGCGCGCACATCCCCTTCATCCCAGGCGGCCCGCCAGTGGGTGGCGGGCTTGGCGGGGGGAAAGGGCAGCATCCAGATCTCGCCCGCGGCCGCGTGCACTGCCACCACCGTGGGCAGGGTGAGGGGGATGCGGTCGGCCAGTGCGGCGTAGGTCAGCGCTTCGCGCTGGGACGCGCCTTTCATGAATTCACCTGCCGCCACGTCGCCATGTTTGTAGACCAGGGTGAGGGCGGAGACCGCGCCCGCCTTACGCAGCCGCAGCCGCCAGGACGCCAGATGGCCGCCCGAGAGGCCGCCCGGGAGGGGTTGACGCTGGATGGCGACGATCTCAGCCTGGGGCGCGTCCAGATGACGCCGCACGCCTCGGAGCAACGCCGCAGGGATGGGGGAAGCGGTCATGGGCTCTCAGCGCTCTTGATCCACTGGTTGTACATGGGCGTGGGGTCGACGCCGCTCACTTCCTCGACGATGGCCAGGAAATCCTCGGGCTCAGGGGTTTTGAAGCGATAGCGGTCGATGAACGCCTGCAACACCTTCAGATAGGCTTCCCGCCCCATGGCCTGATAGAGGCTGTCGAAGAACAGCGCGGATTTGGCGTAGACCATGAGTTCGTAGTTCGTGCTGTTGAACGCGGTGACCTCCTGGCCTACGATGACGTCGTAACCGTGCTTCTTGGCCCATTGCACGGGGATCTCCCAGCGCTGGGTGCGGATGCGATCCGCAGCCGCGGGGCCGTACAGGGTCTCCATGTAGAGCAAGCTGCTGTGCTCGGCCAGGCCCTCATCCAGCCAGGGGTRGCGATAGGGGTCGGAGCCCACCAGCGCRTACCACCATTGATGAGAGATCTCGTGAGCGATGAGGTATTCCTGGGTTTCYGCGACCGACCGATAGGTGTCCAGGCCGATGTAATTCAATTTGGGATACTCCATGCCCAGATAGCGGGTGGGAGCTTCGATGATGTCCAGTTCCGTGTAGGCATAGGGGGAGAAGAGGCGGTTATAGATGCGCAGCACCGCGGCGGCGTAGGCCAGCGCGGACTTGCCCGCGGCCTCATCCTGCTCCAGGAAGTAGCTGTTCACCAGATTGCCCTCCACGGTCTGGCTGACTTTGCCCATGTCTTTGCTGAGGATCATGGTCCATTCTCGGGCGGGGCCAGTGACGAATCGATGGGTGCGCCAGCCCGGCTCGTCCCCTGGAGCCTGGGCGATCTCCACGCCCGAGGTCGCCACGAGATACGCCTCGGGCAGGGTGACGGTGACCGAGTAGAAGGCCTGGTCGGTGATGGCGATATCCGCGAAGACGGGTGGGATTTCCAGCCGCCAGGGGGTTCCTGGCTTGCCCGTCTGGCGGGCCAGCATGGGGTAGGCGTAGGGCAGGCTAAGGATGCCCTGGCTCTTGCCGAAGAGCACATAACCTTGCTTTTGCGGCGCCAGCACCTCGAAAGTGATCTCCAGTTCCAGGTCCTGGTTGGGCTCCAGATCGTCGATCAAGGTGATGTGCGCGGCGGAGTTCTCCAGGGCGGGAGCGAAGCCCACCACGAAGCCCTCGGGCAGGGTCTTGACTGAGGTCAGCTTCATCAAGCCGCCCAATTGGGGCAGATTGGGGTACTGCCGCACATAGATGTCCCGGAGCGGTCGCCCGCTAAGGTTGCGAAAATGGAGGCGCTCTTTCCCCGATATCAAGCGTTGTTCAGGATCGATCCTCATCTCGATGTCGTAGCGGGGCGTGCTGGCGAAATCGAAATCCTCGGGCAACGCCTCCTTGTGGAACGCAGGGTAATAGGGCTCCATGGGGTCGGGGGGCGGCGGAGGGGAGCCGCTGCATCCGGTCAGCGCGGCCAAAAGTCCCGCCAGCGTCAGCAAGAGCAGGAAGGCGGCTTTGCGTGAGATTGCTATTTTCAGAACAGGTAAGGATCGATTCATTGTCAGCGACCGTTTTTCA
>DUEQ01000562.1 GCA_011192085.1 Caldilineae bacterium | reverse complement strand
CCGTTGAATCTGCGCGTTTCCGTCATTATCCCCGCCTACAATGCTGAAAGGGCGCTTCCCAGATGTCTGGCGGCGTTGGAACACCAAACTTTGCCCCAGGACCAGTATGAGGTCATCGTGGTGGATGACGGTAGCGAGGATGGAACGGCGGATGTGGCTCGTGCGTATGGCGCGCGCGTGCTCACGCAGGAGCATTTAGGGCCAGCCGCGGCCCGGAATGCAGGCGCGAAGCTGGCTCGGACCGATATCATTGTCTTCACCGACGCCGATTGCGAGCCCGCGCCCGATTTTCTTGAACGCATTTTGGAGCCATTCGATGCGCCTATCGTCAGCGGCGCTCGCGGGGTCTATCGCACGCAACAGGAATCCTTGGTGGCTCGATTCGTCCAATTGGAGTATGAGGAGCGGTATCAGCGCATCGCTCGGGTAGAGCAAGAGGAGGGAGGCGTGGATGCGCTAGACACCTCGTATGCAGCTTATCGTCGGGATGTCTTTCTGAAGGCGGGCGGCTTCGATACGCGGTATCGACATGCCGCAGGGGAAGACCATGAACTCTCTTTTCGCCTGGCCCGGGAGGGGCGAATCTTCCGCTTTGCGCCCGGAGCTGTTGTGTATCACTGGCATGTGGAAAGCGTGCGCAAGTACGCCCGTCGTAAATTCCGCATTGGCTATTGGAAAGCCTTTCTCTCCAAACAGCATCCTGAATATGCTCTGCACGACTCGCACACCCCCCCGACGTTGAAGCTTCAGATTCTTGTGGCGGCCCTGCTGTCCCTGACTCTGCTGGGCTGGCCGTTTTGGCCCGCTTTGAGGTGGATCGCCCTGGCCCTGGGGTTGGCATTTCTGCTCTCCGCCATCTCTCTGTTCAAGCTCATCTATCGCCGAGATAGGCGTGTGCTTATCATCGCGCTCCCCATGCTGCTGATCCGAGCCTATGCTTCGGGGCTGGGCTTCTTTTGGGGGTTGGTGAATGGGCCCGCGGGGGCCGCGCACAAGACCCCCGTCTTGCATACGGGGCCGCAATAAGCCTCTATATGGAATTGCGCCATTCCTTTCTTTGAAATCCATTGAATTAATCAAAGGAGACCCGCTGCCCATGGAATTACGACAATACTGGGATCTATTTAAAAAATGGTTATGGTTGATTGCACTCACCACGATCATCGCTGGCGGAGTGGCGTTCTTTGTTAGCTCCCGGCAAACTCCCATCTATCGCGCATCTGTGCGGTTGCTGGTGAGCCAGAGTGTCAGCAACAGCGCCTCATTGCAGTATGCTGACATCCTGGCTGCGGAGCGGCTCTCCAGCACGTACGCCCAGATGCTGACCGCGCGTCCCATGCTTGTGGCGGCTATCGCTAAAGCGGGCCTGGAAGGCGTAGTGGATCCGGAGGATTTGGAGGAAGCGATTTCTGTGCAGCGCGTGCGTGACACCCAGCTTATCGATCTCCATGTCGAATACCCCGATCCCATCATCGCGGCCAAGTTGGCCAATGCGATCCCCGAGGTCTTCGTTGAATTCACCAATCAGCAACAGACAGCCCGTTATCAAGAGCTGAAGCAATCGTTGCAGGATCAGCTTCAACAGTTGAGCGAGGAGATTCAGGCCACCGATGCGCGTCTGCAAGCGCTTGGTGACGCCACGGACGCGGAGACCAATTCCCGCCGCGCCATCCTTGAGGATCGATTGGCCCAATACCGAAGCACTTACGGCAATGTCCTGGC
Organism: Caldilineae bacterium; assembly: GCA_011192085.1. Lineage (GTDB taxonomy): Bacteria > Chloroflexota > Anaerolineae > J102 > J102 > M2005. Next base: position 3,991 of record DUEQ01000562.1, on the reverse strand, counting down.
CCAGTTGGAAAACATCCGGTTAGCTGAGGCCAACGCCCTGGACACCATCACCGTGGTGGAGCCAGCCACGCCGCCAGAACGTCCGGTGCGCCCCCGGGTGCTTATGAACACCCTGCTTGCCATGATCGTTGGGGGCATGATGGGGCTGGGCGCGGCCTTCCTCATCGAATATCTTGACGATACGGTGAAGACTCCCGATGACATCTCCCGCATTACGACATTGAGCACCCTGGGCATCATCGCCAAATCGAAGGGGAATGACGGCAAACTGATCGCGTTGGAAGACCCTCGATCGCCCATTGTTGAAGCCTATCGCACGGTGCGGACAGGCATCCAATTCGCGGGGATTGACAAGCCATTGCGCACCCTCGTGGTGACCAGCGCTGAACCGGGCGAGGGAAAGAGCACGGTCGCCGCCAATCTGGCCATTGTCATGGCCCAGGCGGGCAGCAAGGTCGTGCTCATCGATGCGGACTTGCGCAAGCCTACGCAGCATAAACGCTGGGGGCTTCCCAATACGGTGGGGCTGACGGGGGCCTTGCTCATGGATGAGTTGTCCGAGAATATGGAATCCTTGCTTACGCCCACGCTGGTTGATAATCTCTGGCTGCTCACCAGCGGACAGCTTCCCCATAACCCATCTGAGCTCCTGGGCTCTCACAAGCTCAAAGAGCTGGTGGAGTTCTTGCTGAACGACCATGATCTCTTGATCTTTGATTCCCCGCCCGCTCTGGCCGTGACCGATCCTGTGGTCCTGGGCCGCAGCATGGATGGCGTGATCGTGGTGATTGATGCTGGAACCACGCGCGAGCCTGCGCTGGTGCATGTGCTCACCGAGATGGAAAAAGTCAACGCCAATGTCATCGGCATTGTGCTGAACCGCTATCGCCGCGGGCATGGCGCTGGTTATTACTACTATTATTATGATCGCTATTACAGCCATGAGGATGGCGCCTCTGGCGAGGCTGGCGATCGGGGAAAAGGCAAGGGCCATTCATCGGCTCGGGGAAGGAAATCCCGGCGAGAAGGGGAAAGTTGGTTGTGTCGCCAGTTTTCCCGTTTCGGTCGTTGATCCACCCTGCCCTTCCCCTCTGCTTCAGTTCGGTCGCTTTCAGTCGTTCGCTCATAAGCAGTTGTCCATCTGAAAGATGCTGAGCGACACCCGGGAAAACGATTCGCCATGACGCAACGCGTACTTATCACCGGAGGCGCCGGTTTCATTGGCAGCCATTTGGCGGAAACATTGTTGGACGCCGGCTTGCAGGTGGCTGTCCTCGATGACCTCTCCACGGGGCGTTTCGAGAACATCGCCCATCTGACCGGGCATCCCAATTTTTCCTTCGCCATCGATAGCATTACCAACGCCATTGTGCTCGACCGCCTGGCCAGTGAGAGCGATGCCATTATCCACCTGGCCGCGGCGGTGGGGGTGAAACTGGTGGTGGAACAGCCCGTGCACACCATCGAGACGAACATCATGGGGGCGGAGGCGGTGTTGAAGGCCGCGGCCCGCTACCGGGCCAAGGTCATCATCGCCTCCACGTCCGAGGTTTATGGCAAAGGGGCTCACGTCCCCTTTCGCGAGGATGATGATGTCGTTCTGGGCCCCACCAGCCGCACCCGCTGGGCTTACGCCGCCTCGAAAATGGTGGATGAGTTTCTGGCCCTGGCCTATCATCAGAAATATGATCTGCCCGTGGTCATTGCCCGACTGTTCAATACTGTCGGACCGCGGCAGACCGGACGTTATGGCATGGTCGTGCCCCGCTTCGTGCGTCAAGCCCTGGCTGGCGAGCCCATCACCGTGTATGGCGACGGCTCTCAGAGCCGTTGCTTCTGCGATGTCAGCGATACCGTGCGGGCGTTGAAAGCGCTTCTGAGCCATGAGGAGGCGGTGGGGAAGGTGTTCAATGTGGGCTCCACGGAAGAAGTGGCTATCCTGGAGCTGGCGCAGCGGATCAAAGCGCTTACTGGCAGCGATTCATCTATCCGATTTGTTCCTTATGCCGAGGCGTACGCCCCCGGTTTTGAGGATATGCAACGCCGCGTGCCCGACACGACTCGCATCCAGTCGGTGACGGGTTGGCGTCCTCGCTATGATCTCGATGCGATCCTCCAACGGGTCATCGTCTGGTTGAAGCGGCGATAGGTTTGGCCGATGCAAGGGGCCTCGCATGTTGTGAACCCCCTCTTCTCTTGCTCATGGCGAAGCGGGCAGCGCGCTGTCATTCATCAGGGAGCAACGCCTATGAAACCTAAGCGTGATTCCGACGCCCCCTGGTATGTGCTTTATACCAAACCGCAAAAGGAATTCTACGTTTATAGCCTCGTGACCGACCGGGAGAAGTTGACCGCCTATCTGCCGGAGGTGTTACAGAAATATCGCGGCCGGGTGCAAATGCGCCCCTTGTTCCCACGCTATCTCTTTGTGCAACTCGATCTTGAGGAGATGGCCGCTTCGGCGATCAATTACATCCCTGGAGCGATCAAACTGCTTTCGTTTGAAGGGAAGCCTCTTCCCCTGCGACCGGGCGTGGTGGAAGCTCTGCGCGAGGAAGTGGCGCGCTTGAATGCAGCGGGCGGATTGCCCACCCAGGAGTTCAATGAAGGCGATCTGGTGCGATTGCGCTCCGGGCCGCTGGCGGGGATGGAGGCCGTGTTCGTGAAACACCTTGCTCCTCATGATCGGGCCGTTGTCCTGTTGCGTTTTCTGGGGCAGGAGAATCACGTGGAGGTTGATTTGGCGGAACTCGAACGCAAACCCAAACGACGTCGCGGCACTCGTGGCCGCGGCCGCAAGATTCGTTACAAGGAGGGATCCAAAAATGAATGCAAAAAGTATGTTGGTGCAAAAAATCCGAGACCATGACGCCCGGATCGCGGTTATCGGTCTGGGGTATGTGGGATTGCCCCTGGCCGTGGCCTTTGCCAAGAACGGTTTTCAGATCGTGGGCGTCGATGTGGATGCGCGTAAGGTGGAGGCCGTCAATCGCGGGGAATCGTATGTCAATGATGTGCCCTCATGGGAACTGGCCCGGTGGACCGTGCACGCTCGGGACGAGGGAGGCATTTGGGCGACGACCGACTATGCCGCGATCGCGGACGCCGACGTCGCCATCATCTGCGTGCCTACGCCCTTGAATAAGACCCGTGACCCCGATGTCCGCTATCTCATCGCGGCAGGCGAGTCCATCGCCCGCTATCTCCATCCCGGCATGCTCATCGTATTGGAGTCTACCACCTATCCCGGCACCACCGAGGAGCTGCTCCTGCCCATGCTGGAAAAGGGGGGCAGCCAGGAGCGTCCCTGTCGGGTGGGCGAGGATTTCTTCTTGGCCTTTTCGCCCGAGCGCATTGATCCCGGTCGCGCCGATTGGACCGTGGAGAACACGCCCAAGGTCGTGGGCGGCGTCACGTCCGCCTGCCTGGAGGTGGCCACCGCGCTCTATCAGCAAGCCATCGAACGCATCGTGCCTGTGACTTCTCCCGCGGCCGCGGAGATGACCAAGCTGTTGGAGAACACCTTTCGGGCTGTGAACATCGCCCTGGTGAATGAAGTCGCGCTCATGTGCGACAAACTGGGTCTGGATGTGTGGGAAATCATCAATGCGGCGGCCACCAAGCCCTATGGGTTTATGAAGTTTACCCCGGGCCCGGGCGTGGGCGGCCATTGCATTCCGCTGGACCCTCACTATCTTTCCTGGAAATTGAAGACGCTGAATTACAACGCCCGTTTCATCCAATTGGCGGGGGAGATTAATAGCGATATGCCCCGCTATTGGGTGGAGAAGGTGCAGGATGCGCTGAACGAAGCCGAGAAGCCCGTAAAGAACAGCCGCATTCTCGTGTTGGGCGTGGCGTACAAGAAGGACATCGACGACGTGCGCGAATCCCCAGCGCTGGACATCATCGCCCTGTTGAAGGAAAAGGGCGCAGATATCCGCTATCATGATCCTTATGTCCCTCACCTTTCTTACAACGGCCTTTCATT
>DUEQ01000561.1 GCA_011192085.1 Caldilineae bacterium | reverse complement strand
TTTTCTCATAGCGTTCGTCTGGAAAGGGATTTCTTATGTTACCCGACGCGGTCCGAAAGACAAAAACGGGCGGGAAGTGATGGAAATGTGCGCCTGGAGGGAACAAAACGCACCTATGCGGTCCGCGCGCAGATCAAAGATGTGGATGGCGCACTTCTGTTCACAAGCACCCAGGCCTATCACGTCATCACGCAGGGGAATCCCTCCTACGTGACCATCGAGCTTGCTCAGCCGTAACCGATGGCGTTCATGACCATCGCAGAGCCGCCCTGAATGATTTCGGGGCGGCTTTTTGCTGGAAGCCCATAAATTGACAAGCGGTTGGGGAAAGCGTACCATCTAGCTATGGACGATTTTCAGATGCGCATTTACGGGCATGCTTGGGCCCAGGATCTCCTGCGACGCGCCATTCACAACAAGGCCACCCGACATGCTTACCTCTTCGCTGGTCCCGAGCACATCGGAAAGACCACCCTGGCCCGAGCCTTTGCTCAAGCCCTCACCTGCGAACGCCCTGAGGACGAAGCGGGTTTGGGCGCGTGTGGGCGCTGCCGCTCCTGTCGGCTGGCCGCAGAGGGCGTGCATCCCGATCATCGGTTCTTCGCTCCCTCGGGCAAGCAACTTCTCATCGACCAGATTCGCGAGGTGGTGCGAGAAGCGGCCCTCTCGCCCGTGGAGAGCCGATATAAGGTTTTCATCATCACCGAATTCGAGCGGGCCAATGTGAACGCGGCCAACGCCTTGCTCAAGACCCTGGAGGAGCCCAGCGCCACGACCCGCATCATCCTCATCAGCCACCAATCCTCGGGCTTGCTGGATACCATCATCTCCCGCTGTCAGTTGCTGCGGCTGCGCCCCCTGCCCGAGAGCGAGGTCGTGCGGGCTTTGCAGGAGCGTTCGGACCTGGCGGAAATGGAGGCGCGACGTCTGGCCCGGCTCAGCAACGGGCGTATCGGTCGGGCCTTCGCTTTGGCCCAAGACCCGGAATCGCAGCAGAGCTACGATCAGCGCATTCAGGAGATGCAGGCGCTGCTCGGCTACTCGCCCGCCCAGCGCATCGCCTACGCCCAGACGTTGGAGAGGAACAAACAGCTCGAAACCATCCTCCAGGAATGGTTGATCTGGTGGCGGGATGTGCTCATGATCCAGAATCGGGGCCAGAGGCTGATCATCAATCAGGATCGCCTGGATGAGCTCACCGAGTTGGCGGATGCCATCCCCACATGCCAGATCCGCCGCTTCCTGGACGCTATCATGACGACGGCTCGATATCTGTGCAAGAACGTAAACCGGCAACTGGCGATGGAAGCATTGTTGCTAAAAGCGCCCAAACGTGGGTAGAATACGGAGCAGCCATCACGAACGGTTTCCCGTCGCCATCGACAAAAAACTCACGCCAAGACGCCAAGGCGCAAAGCGTCTTTGTTTCTTTATTTCCCTTGGCGGCTTGGCGTGAGATCTACATTCAGAAGAGAATCCATGCCCCAAGTCGTTAGTATCCAATTCCAACCTGTCACCAAACTCTATTACTTCGACCCCGGCCCCTACACCGATCTGCTCCCTGGCGAATGGGTGTTGGTGGAGACGTCACGCGGGAAAGAGTTGGCCCAGGTCGCGGTTCCCGCCAAAGAGGTGGATGCGAGCGAGCTCGAAGGTCCGTTGAAACGCGTGCTGCGCCGGGCTGGGAAATATGATCTCGATCAACGCGTTTATTGGGCCAGGCAGGCCGAGGCCGCCAAACCTGTCTGTCAACAGAAGGCCAACGCCCACGGTCTGAAGATGCGGGTGGTGCGCTGCACCTACAGCTACAATGGCGAGCGCCTCACCGTGGAATTTGTGGCTGAACACCGCGTCGACTTCCGGGCGCTGGTGCGCGATCTGGCCCGGCACTTCAGCACCCGCATCGAGATGCGCCAGATCGGCGTGCGGGATCAGGCGAAGATCGTAGGGGATTTTGGGCGTTGCGGACGCGAGTTATGCTGCCGATCCTTCTTACGGGAGTTTCATTCCGTCTCCATCCGCATGGCCAAAAATCAAAGCATCCCCCTCAGCTCCTCCGACATCTCCGGCGTCTGCGGTCGGCTGATGTGCAGCTTGGCCTACGAGAACGACATGTATGCCAAGGCTCGGAAACATCTGCCCAAGGTCGGGCAGAAGGTGATCACGCCCGACGGTCCGGGCGTCGTGCGTTATCTCAATGTGTTGCTAGGCAAGGTAAGCGTCTATCTCGATTCGGGCGCCATGAAAGAATTCAAAGCGTCCGATCTCTCCTTGTTCCATCACCCTGAACGAGTCTTCTCGAYGCCCTTCGAAGAGTGAGCTYGCTCACCGACTCCGATCGATCTGCAAGCGTAGRCGATATTCTTCCGCCATCAGCCGTTCCAACTGGCGTTCGAGCTGTTCCCGTTTRCGTTTGTGCTTTTKGGAGGGATGCTGGCGCTCCCGTTCCAGCTCCCGACGCACCCGSACGATTTGGGCGATGACTTCGTGCTTACGGGCGATGAGCGAWGCTTTGTCCATAGCAACCGACCTCCAGGCGGCAGTTCGCGAATGTCAATGTGCATGGGGACGCGGGTGAAAGGGCGCATCATTCAACCTGCGATCCGTCGAAGCGGTTTTGGAACGCTTATTTTACCATATGGAATCCATCTCCACCCTGATCATCGGCGGCACAGCGGCCTACAGACTGGACCTCGCCCCCTGGCGGCCCGTGGGCGCTCCCTTCATTCTGAGGACCCCCTACGGCGATTCGCCGCCCATCACCCTCCTCCAGCCCGAAGACGCCCATCCTCCCGTGGCATTCTGCTCCCGGCATGGACATGGTGCACTGAAGCGCTCCGCGGCCTTTCTCAATCATCGAGCCATCATCTGGGGGGCGAAGATGCTGGGGGCGGAATCGATATTCTCTTGGAACGGCGTGGGGGCCATTGATGAGCGTCTGCAGGTGGGCGATCTCGTCGTCCCTGTCGATCTCATCGACTTTACCCGCACTCGCGTGACCACCTTCGGGCATCCCGACCTGCGCCCCGCATCTGGCCCCGCCTTCCATCCCGACGCCCGGTCCGCCATCCTCGCCTCCCTCTCCAACCCTAACCCTGTTTCTAATCCCATCTACGTCTGCACCGAGGGCCCGCGGCTGGAAACCGAAGCCGAGATCGCCCTCTATCACCAGGCCGGCGCCCACATCGTGGGCATGACCCTCTCGCCGGAAGCATTTTTGGCGCAAGAAGCAGGGATCAGGTATGCTTCTCTGGGTTATGTGACGAACTACGCCACAGGCCGGGCGCTGGGCCGCCCCCCTCGCCGCGAGTTTGGCCCGGTGGTCGCCCGCACCTGCCTTCCCATCCTCCTCCGCGCCGCTGCAACCCTGGTAAGTGCAATGCCCTTGCCATAGGGTGGCAGCGTTCGAATCGCCATCAGTAAACGAATGCGCCAGCGTCAAGATTATTCCTTCTCTGAAGTGCGTTGCACGTAAACGCCTATGCCGCACCTCCTCATCCTCGCTCTTCCCGTCCCTCCCCGCTCGCTGGAAACGCTGGGGGCATTGATCGACGCGCGGACCGTGCAAACCCCCTTTGGTCTGGTTGGTCCGCTGGCCCGCCGTCACGCCGCAAGCGCGAGCGTCTGGATCCTGCCCTACTTCGGCACTCCCACCCGCACCGACCCGCGAGCCACGCTCTGGGCTGCGAAAGATCTGGGCGTGCAACGCATCCTGGCCATCGAGGGGATGGTGGGGCTGTCCCACGACCTCACCCGGGGCGATATCGCCCTCCCCATCGATTTCATCGACTGGACCAAGCATCAACCCACGACCTTTTTCGAGAAGACTGGCGCGGGGTACATCTCCCAAAAGCCGCCCTTCTGCCCCAACATCAGCGCGGCCATACGTCAGCAGCTCCCCCAGGCCCGCCCTGTGGTCTATCTTGGGGATGAGGGGCCGCGGCATGAGACCGCGGCCGAAGTCCGCATGTTTCAGCAGTGGGGCGCGCATGCGCGTGGGTTCAACCTGGTGCCCGAGACGTATTTGGCCAAGGAGCTCGAGCTATGTTTCGCAGCCATCGGCCTGATCACGGCCCACGGCGCGGATCGAGAGCGGGCGTACGGCAAGGGCGAGGTGCGTCGGGCCACGCGTGAGGTCCTGGACGCTCTGCCCGACATTTTCGCGGGCCTGCCCGATCCGCCCACCTGCGGTTGCAACCATCTGCAAGACAGCGCCCGGCAACGGGGCGTGCTGACAGACAATTGGAGGGAATGGAAATGACCGTAGTCGATGCATTGATCGCTCTGGGCCAGGAGTTGGCGGCCCGCGGCCTCGTGCTGGGTAGCGGAGGCAATCTAAGCTACCGGGATGGTGACGCCATGTTCATCACCCGCTCGGGCGCGCTGTTGCACCAGCTCACGCCCGATGACTTCTTGCCCGTTCCCCTGCACCAACCCTATCAGCGATCCGAGGCCCCGCCTCGGCCCTCGACCGAAACGCCGATGCATCAGGCCGCCTACCTGGCGCGCCCGGAAGCGCGAGTCATCGTGCACTGCCACCCTGTCAACGCCATCGCTTGGGCCATGACTGGCGAGTCCCTGCCCGCGGTCACGCCCGACTTCACCCTCTACCTCGGGGCCCAGGTTCCTGCGTTGCCCTACTTCCTGCCCGGCTCGCAGGCCCTGGCCGACGCGGTCACCCGCACGCTGCCCGATTGCCCCGCGGTGTTGTTGGGCAATCACGGCGTTCTGGTTACAGGCGACGCGGTGGACCGGGCCCGGCTGCGGCTCTTCCACATCGACGAGACCGCGGCGATCTGTCTCAAGGCCCGGGCTGCGGGCGCGTGGCGGCCTTTGCAGCCCCACGAGATCGCCGAGATCATCGCCGTTTACGGGAAAAAATAATAGTGACGATGGACGAAGGCGCTGCTTGGACGCCCTCGTCCATTGTCTCATTTTGGTTTAGCGTGCGAGATCATCTGCGCCGAAGGAGTCGGGGAGCAGATCGGCGACCGTGGTGCGACGCACGTCGCCCGCATCATCCGCAATGAAGACAACCATCTCCGGCGCGAACTCATGCATCACCTGGCGGCAGCTTCCGCAAGGACTGCCGCCATTGCGAGTCACCACGGCGATGGCCCGGAACTTCCGATATCCCTCGGAAACCGCTTTGAAGATGGCGACGCGCTCCGCGCACAGGCCCAATGGATACACGGCATTCTCCACGTTGCAGCCTGTAAACACCCGGCCATCTTCCGTGAGGACAGCCGCGCCCACATGGTAGTGCGAATAGGGGGCGTAGGCGCGCGATCGGGCTTGCTTTGCCTGCTCAATCAAGGCTTCTACGTCGATGTCCGTCATGTCGCGCGCGCCTCTGTGGGCTGCTTTTCCTGAGGCTTGTGTCCATCCTCACTCACTTCGCGCAGAGTCAGCAGCACCTCCTCGATGCGGTTGTCGTTGACTTTGAGCACCTCGATATGGACGCCGTCCAGATCGAATGCGTCGCCCGGCTCGGGCACGCGCTGCAACTGTGCGTAGATCACCCCCGCCAGGGTGCTGTAACTCTCATCCTCTGTGGGCAGATGCACGCCCAATTGCCGATTCAGATCGTCGACATCCATGCGCCCATTGACGATGAAGCTGCCATCCTCCCGGGGTTGAATCATCGGCGGTTCGGAATCATACTCATCCTGTATCTCGCCCACGATCTCCTCCAGCAGGTCTTCGATGGTGACGATGCCCGCCGTGCCGCCGTATTCATCCACCACCACAGCCAGGTGCGTTCGCTTCTGACGCAGAATGGGCAACAATTCATCCACCATCATGGTCTCGGGTACGAAGAAGGGCGGGCGCATGATGCGATCCACCGTGATGTCGGTGTCGCCGTCCCGAAAACACGTGAGGAGATCCTTGGCGTAGAGGATGCCCACGATCTTGTCGATGGTGCCCTCATAAACGGGGATGCGGGAATGCCCTGCTTCGACGATAACATTCAACGCTTTCATCAGCGGCGTTTCCCTGCGCAGCGCCACCACGTCCACCCGGGGGACCATCACCTCAGCCACCG
>DUEQ01000560.1 GCA_011192085.1 Caldilineae bacterium | reverse complement strand
GCGGGTCATCAATATCATGAATAAAGACGCCACCCTCAACGAGAACGCGGGGCCCTACGCCGGCATGGACCGCTTCGAGGCCCGTCAACGGCTTTGGGAGGATATGCGCGAGGCTGGACTGGTCATCAAAGAGCAGCCCCATATCATCCAGGCGCCCCGGGCCCAACGAGGGGGCGAGATCATCGAGCCCTTGGTCAGCAAACAGTGGTTCGTGAATACGAATCCCATGGCCGAGCTGGGCCTGGCCGCGGTGCGCACGGGCCGCATCAAGATCGTCCCCAAGCGTTTCGAGAAGGTCTATTTCCACTGGCTGGAGAATCTGCGGCCCTGGTGCATCAGCCGTCAGTTGTGGTGGGGACATCGCATCCCTGTGTGGTACGGGCCCGATGGCCAGGAATTCGTGGCCCACGACGAGGAAGAGGCCCACGCGCTGGCCGAGGAATACTACGGCCATCCTGTGGAGCTGGAACAGGACCCCGACGTGCTGGACACCTGGTTCAGCTCTGGGTTGTGGCCCTTCAGCACCCTGGGCTGGCCCGACGACACCCCCGATCTGGCCCGCTTCTACCCCACCGACGTGCTGGAAACGGGCTACGACATCCTCTTCTTCTGGGTGGCCCGGATGATCATGCAGGGCCTGCTCTTCACCAACGATGTGCCCTTCCACACCATTTATCTTCATGGCTTGGTGCGGGATGAGCATGGTCGCAAGATGAGCAAAACCTATGGCAATGTGGTGGATCCCATCGAGGTGATGGATGATTACGGCGCGGACGCGCTGCGCTTCACCCTGCTTACCGGCTCCACTCCCGGCAACGACATGAATTTGAGCATCAATCGCATCCGGGCCAATCGCAATTTCGCGAACAAAATCTGGAATGCGACCCGGTTCGTGCTGGGGAATCTGTCCGAGGACTTCACTTACCAGGGCGCGCCCGATCCTGCCACCCTCCACACCCCGGAGAAGTGGATCCTCCATCACCTGAACCAGACCATCGCTAACGCCACCCGACTCATCGACAGCTACCAGTTCGGCGAGGCGGGCCGGCAGGTCTATGATTTCCTCTGGGGCGATTTCGCGGACTGGTACATCGAGGCCTCCAAACCCCGGCTGCGGGGTGAGGATCCCGATCCGGTGCGCCAGACCCTGGTTTACGTGCTGGACCAGACCCTGCGTCTGCTCCACCCCTATATCCCCTTTGTCACCGAAGAGCTGTGGCAGCATCTGCCCCACGTGGAGGGGGAGCAGCCCGCGCTTATCATCGCGGCCTGGCCCGAAGTCCACTCTCAGTTCAACTTCCCGACCGACGCGGACGCATTCGACCATTTACGAGAGGTGGTGCGAGCCATCCGCAACGCGCGCAGTGAGTACAACGTGGAGCCCGCGCGCAAGATCGCGGCGGTCATCGACGCGCCCACCCACGGCGAGACCTTGGCCGCGATGCAGGACATCCTGGCCCTGTTGGCCCGGCTGGATCCCGAACAGATCACCTTCGGCCCCATCCCCGAGGGCGAGAAGGGCGTGAGCCTGGTGGTGGCGGATACCACCGCGTTCCTGCCCCTGGGCGGCATGGTGGACATCGACGCGGAATTGGCCCGGCTGCGCAAGCAGTTGGCGGAGACGGAAAAGCGCATCGCCTCCACCCAGGCCCGACTGGACAACCCCAACTTCGTACAGAAGGCCCCGGAAAAAGTGGTGGCCCAAACTCGCCAAACCCTGGCCGACCTGCGGGCGCAGAAAACGACGTTGGAAGAGCAGATTCGGGCATTGCGTTAGGAGATTGCGAGCGAAGATCCGCGATTCGAAGGACGGATTCCACACGGGGCGTCTTACGGATGGAAACGACCTCCCTCGGTCCTTGCTCGAGGGAGGTCGGAGGGCCATAAGCCGACCCAACTCTTGAACGCGCTGCCGCAACATGATCTTCCTTGACACGCCACACCCCTTGTGTTAAAACCTAGACGCCCCCTTGGAGCGGTTTCCACACCCTCAGTCGCCAGTCATCATCCCATAGAACGCGCCTGAGGTTCGATAGCTTCTCCATGGCGATTGACCGGCAGGTCATGGCCATGTCTGCTGGGATAACAGGGGACCGATATCTGTAACTCCTAGCATCCATATGACTCCATTAGGATGACTTGCTGTTAGACCATGACTTTCATCCTCGCCACCCTCATCTACGCCCAACGGGGCGATCAGGTGCTCATGCTCTACCGACATAAGGAGCCCAACCTGGGGCTCTGGATCGCGCCCGGGGGCAAGATCGATCCGGGGGAGTCGCCCCGGCAGTGCGCGATCCGCGAGCTGTATGAGGAGACGGGCCTGCGCGCGGTGAACCCTGAGCTGCGCGCGGTCATCACCGAGCTCTCTCCCGATCCCGACTGGCAGTGGCTCATGTTCGTCTACCGCACCCAGGTGGAGGATGGGGATGTGATCGGAGATGACCGGGAGGGTCGGTTGCAGTGGTTCCGCATGGAAGAGGCGCCCCACCTGCCCATCCCCCAGGCCGACGCCATCTTCTTCCCCTACGTCATCGACCCCACAGGTCCGCCCCAGGAGATGGTCTTCCACTACGACGCGGATCTGAAGCTGATCGCATGGGAGACCTGGCCGCTAGGGGGAAGTGACCAATCATCAGTGACCAGTCATCGGTAATCAGTTGCACCTCTCACAGCCCATACGACAATGAAAAAACCAGGCGACAATCAAACACCCATCATCCTCGAAGGCCGGGTGGTGCGCGGGGGCCGGGCCGAGGGCGAAGCCTTGGTCAGTCCCGACCCCATCAGCTTCCTGGGCGGCGTCGATCCGGACACAGGCATCATCCTCGACCCCAATCATCCCCTCAAAGGCGTCTCCATTGCCGGAAAAATCCTCCTCTTCCCCCACGGCAAGGGCTCGACCGTGGGCTCCTACACCATCCTGCGCCTGGCCCGCAACCGCGTCGCGCCCCTGGCCATGATCAACGTGGAATCGGAGGCCATCACTGCGGTGGGCGCCATCATCGCGGACATCCCCATGGTCGATCTCGTCGATATCGGTCGGATCGAGACGGGGGATTGGGTGCGGGTGGAGGATGGCCGGGTGGAGGTGTTCCCTAAGAAAAAACCGGCCTGAGGCCGGTCGTTGGGGGTTACTTCTTAGGGAAGTCTTTGGGCATGTGGCAGTGCTTGTACTTCTTGCCGCTGCCGCACCAGCAGGGCTCGTTGCGTCCCCATTTGGCCAGCACTTCGGGCTCGGGGCGCTGCGTGCGATTGAGGAACTTGAACATGGGTTACCTTCTTTGAAAATGGCGGGGATGAATACAAAACGGAGAGGACTTTAACAGATGACTTTTCTTTTGACAAATCTGTGCTGCATCCAAATGCCATCCTGCTCCCAATCCAGCCCCGCCCCCCTTACGATGTGATGCGGGCGGCCAGACGTGCCACAGCCAGCCCGAGCCGGGTGCGCCAGGGCGCTCGCATGATGGACCAGCGTTGCAGGCGCTGATCGAACTGGAGGAGAAAGGTCTTGCCCCGGCTGCGCACCTTGTACACGCGGCGGCCTCGCTCGATGCCGTGGGGACGCCGCCAGATGCGGTCGATGCCGTCGATGGTGTACGCGCGCCCCTGCCAGTAAAAGCGGCCGGGAGCGCCAAAACGGTTGGTTTGCACAATGACAGGTTCATGCCTTGAAGTCATCATGACCTCCCTGAGAAGGTTGAAGAATCGCGGGCGGGCCTATCTGGACGTCACCCATTCCTCATCGCTGATCTCCACCCGATCGACATCCTCATATCCCATCAGGCGGAATTTGCGGGGAGCGGATGGGGAGGGCGGGGGCAGCATGGGCTGGTTTGCCTGCTGATTGGGCTGAGGTTGAGGCTGGAAGTATTGGGGAGGCATCATGCCGCCGCTGACCACGACCACGGGGGGCTGCATCTGATTGGTCGTGGCTGTGGCGGTCATCGCGTCCTGATTCTTCTTGAGGAGATAGCCGACCAGAACGATGGTGGGGAGAATGGCGGCCATGCCCAGGATCGCGCCTATCAGGATGGAGAGGGCGTCGGTGCTCAGGCGGATGCTGACTACCGCGGCAAGGACGCCCGCCACGACGATGCCTCCGATTGCAAAGATTTTTTTCATGAGACAGGCTCCTTGGGAGAGGATCGCAGTTTGCGAACCAGGATGCGAATCTGATCGTCGGCGATGTAGGGGGCCTGGAAGCGGACGATCTCCTGCCGGGCGACCAGAAGGAAATCCCCGCGGCCCCGGAGGCGGTTGGCCCCGCTTCCGGCAATGCCCGTGGCGACTTTAGCGTCCTCGGGCGAGGTGACCGCGCCCACCATGCGCACAGGCAGATTCGCTTTGACCAGGCCGCCGAGAATGCTGGCCTGCGGGCGTTGCGTGGCCACGACCACATGGACGCCCGCCTCGCGCCCGCGCTGCGTCAGGCGCGTGAGCGCGTTTTCCACCCGCTTGCCCGCCACCATGCGCAGGTCGGCCAGCTCGTCGATGACCACGAGGATGGCGGGGGCGTTGAAGTGCATCCGGTCGCGGCGCTCCATCTCCACCACCAGCCCCTCCAGCAGCTTCACGGCTTGTTCGGGATCGATTTCGATAGGACGGATGAGGTGGGGCAGATCGGCCAGGGACGTGAGCCCGCGGGCTTTGGGATCGATGAGGGCCAGACGCAGGCGGTGTTGAGGATTCGTCAGGGCTAGGCTGAGCGCGAGGGTCTTCAGCAGCATGGTCTTGCCCGACCCCGTTGCGCCCGCCACCAGCACATGGGCGATATCCGGGCTGGTGATTTTCAGCAGCAGCGGCGAGCCCTCCTCATCCACGCCCAGAATAGCCGTCATGGGCGGCAGGCGCTTGATGCGCTTGAAAAGAGCCTCAAAGCGGACGACAGCGGCGTCGGAGCGGGGCACTTCCACCCGGATGGCGTCGCCCTTGCGATACACCCGGATGTCGGGCACGCCCAGGCGCATGGCCACCTCCTCGCGCAGCGCCAGGACTTTTTGTACGCGCGTCCCTAGCGCCGTGGTCACGTCGAAGCGAATGAACCTTGGCGTCACCACGCCGCCCCAGACCCGGCCCTCGATGTTGTGGGCTGCCAGCACCGACTCGATGATGTCGGCCTGTCGGTCGAGTTGGAACTTTTTCATGTCGGGGGTTGATGCGCATGGGAATTGTAGAGGGTCGAAAGTAGAATTGATGTTCTAGTTGTTTTGATAATAGAACAAATTTTCCCAAGCGTCAACCCGTTTTTCCCAACCTTTTCCCGATCTTTTCCCAAGCAACAGAATAGTCACCCCGGAAGCGCCACAAAGGGCGCGGGGTGGCGCGCAGGCCACCCCTGTATTTCGAATGTTTTCGCCTCAGGCGATGGTGATGCTCTCCTCCAGGTAGACGTCCTGGATGGCGTGCAGCAGCTTGACGCCCTCCTCCATGGGCTTCTGGAAAGCCTTGCGCCCGGAGATGAGGCCCATGCCGCCCGCGCGCTTGTTGATGACCGCGGTGCGCACCGCCTGCGCCAGATCGTTTTGACCTGATGCGCCCCCCGAGTTGATGAGCCCGATGCGGCCCATGTAGCAATTGGCCACCTGCCAGCGCACGAGGTCGATGGGGTGATCTGAGGTCAGTTTCTCGTAGACCAGTTTGTGGGTGCGCCCGAAATTCAGCGCCAGGTAGCCGCCGTTATTCGTAGCCTGCTTCTGCTTGATGATGTCGGCCTCGATGGTGGCAGCAAGATGGTTGGCCTGGCCCGTGAGGTCGGCGGAGGAGTGATAATCCACGCCATCCTTCTTGAAGGCGCTGTTGCGCAGATAAGCCCACAACACAGTGACCATGCCCAACTCGTGGGCTCGGGCGAAGGCTTCGCTCACCTCCATGATCTGGCGACGGGATTCTTCCGAACCGAAGTAAATCGTCGCGCCCACGGCGATGGCCCCCATGTCGAAAGCTTGTTCCACCTGGGCGAACAGGGTTTGGTCATATTTGGCGGGATAGGTCAGCAGTTCATTGTGGTTGATCTTGACCAGGAAGGGGATCTTGTGCGCGTATTTGCGGGCCACCGCGCCTAGCACGCCCAGGGTCGAGGCCACCGCATTGCATCCGCCCTCAATGGCCAGCTTGACGATGTTTTCGGGGTCGAAATAGATGGGGTTGGGAGCGAAAGAGGCTGCGCCCGAATGCTCCACGCCCTGGTCCACAGGCAGAATGGACACATAGCCCGTGCCCGCCAGTCGCCCATGATTGAGGATGGTCTGCATGTTGCGCAGCACCGCGGGCGGGCGATCCATCGGAGCCATGACTCGGTCCACATAGTCGGGGCCAGGCACATGGATCATCGCTTTGGGGATGCCCGTGCACGTGTGAGTCAGCAGGCTTTCCGCCTCATCGCCCAGCAGGTCGAGAATCATCTGGTTTGTCATCGTGCCAACTCCTTTGTTGAGAAGGGGAATTTTA
>DUEQ01000056.1 GCA_011192085.1 Caldilineae bacterium | reverse complement strand
TAAGTTCATATGCGAATCCGATCTCCATGTTCATATCGGCGCGAATAGCGTCATCGGGCGCTTGTTCATAGGCGGCCTGAGCGATCTGGAGGGCTTTCGTCAACTCGCCCCGATAACGATATAAGGCGCCCAGGATCTTCACCAGCCGGAAGTAGGAGCCCCCGAGCTTCCCGGTCTTTATATCTTCTCGAAGTTCTTCTGCGATCAATGAAAGCCACGCGGCTTTCCCGCGGCCAATATAAATGTAGGGGCGTTCTGGAAGCCATTGCAGCGCATCTTCCCATCGACCCGCTTGCGTATAAAGGTAGGCGACTGTCAGGGCATCGCCGCGAGATTCGAAAAAGCGGGCGGCTCGTAAATAATAATGCCGTCGCTCCTGCTCACTCATCAATTCATAGAAGAAACGCCTCACCAGTTCGTGAGGGCGATAGGAGGTTTCGCGCGGGGACTTGTAAACCGTCAGGAGGTTCTTTTCGATGAGCGACACCAGCGTCTCCAGTTGGGAGCCCTGGCCTAGAATGCCTTCGATGGCTTCCCGCGTGCAGAGTGCGTCATCCAATAACGCGGTAAGACGCATCACCGCGCGTTCCGTTTCGTTGAGGCCCTGATAGATCTCCAGCAGGAGATAGCGGATGATGGGCTCTGTAGACCAAAAGGCGTCCCGGACCGAAACATCCCCACCCTGTTGTAACACGGTAAGGGAAAGCAGCGCCAGTTGCGGATTGCCCTGGGAGGTCTGGTAAAGGAAGTCCAGTTCCTCGGGGCTGGGCTGAACGCCGCGCAGCGCCAGGAGTTGACGGATGGCGTTCTTGTCGAGACCTTCCAGGGAGGGGGGCATGGACACGGTGAAATGCTTGGGCGTGTAGCGGGAGATGAGAATCAGACGCAGGGTGGGGCCAAGATAGCCCAGGAGGGGTTGAAAAAGGTGTTCGTCATAGACGGTTTGGTCGATGTGATGGAAATCGTCAAAGCAGAGAATGGCCCGGATCTGGGTGAGCTGTTGCAGTATGGCCCGCAACACCACGCCAGTTGGCGGGCGTCGATCCTGTTGGAGCAAGCGCCAGATGGCAGGGCGACCGTGATGGGCCAGAAAGGCGGCCAGTAGCCAGAGGATGGTCTCGATCTCGTCGTCCTGGCGGAAGGAATGCCAGAAGATGGGCGATGAGGAGAACGGCGCTTCACTGACCAGCTTGGCCGCCAACGCGGTCTTCCCCACGCCCGCCATGCCCGTGATGATCAAAAGATGTCGATCCAGGAGATGGCGGCGATAGACGCTCAGTTCGGCCTCACGGCCCACAAATTCAGATGGTTGGGGGACCGGCTCGGGAGGAAGCGGGGGGAGCAGGTCGGTGGGATCGGCCTGGATAGGTTGAGCGGGTTCAGGGAAATGGCTATCGATGAAGGATTCGATCTCGGCAAAATTCGCGGCTTCTAGAAAGGCGCGGAACCAGGCCCGATCGAAATGTTTGCGGTCGAACGCAGTATATTTGAACAGAGCTTCGGCCAACGCCCGGACATCGTCGTCGCTGGAGGGCAATCGCCGCCCGTAACGCCAGTTGTTCAGCGTGTGAGGCGACACATACAGCTCCTCGGCCAGCCGCAGGAAAAGCCCGGACATGGTCATGCGTTCATGGTGGGCGATGAGTTTGGCGGCCTCGTTGAGCTGTCGGCCAAAGCGTTTCGCTTTCATTTCCTAGTTTAACCGAGTGAGTGAACCAAATTTTGTCCAGGATAGGTCGAGACGGGATGATCTTTTGT
>DUEQ01000559.1 GCA_011192085.1 Caldilineae bacterium | reverse complement strand
CGGACGCTATGTGCCGTTGCAGAAATCGGGGAACAGCTATAAAGGGCTCTGCCCCTTCCATTCCGAGAAGACTCCTTCTTTCCATGTCTTCCCCCATACCAACACCTGGAAGTGCTTCGGCTGCGGCGCGGGCGGCGACATCTTCACCTTTGTGGAAAAGCGGGAAAACCTGCCTTTCCCCGATGTGCTGCGGATGCTGGCCAAGGAGGCGGGCGTACCGCTGCGGGAGGTCCGGCCCGAGGAGCGGGACGCGCGGCAACGGTTGCTGGACCTTCATCAGGCGGCCGCGTCCTATTTTCAGAGCAATCTCCTGACAGGCGCGGCGGGGAAGCGGGCCCGAGACTATCTGGCCCAGCGCGATATCACCCAGGAGACTATCGAGCGATTCCAGCTTGGCTATGCACTCGATGGCTGGGAGCGCCTCCTTAACCACTTGCAGGGCAAAGGGTTTTCCCTGGAGGAGATCGTCAAGGCGGGGCTGGCCATCGCCCGGGACGCGGGCGGCGCGTATGATCGCTTTCGCAATCGACTCATCATTCCCATCCGCGATATCCAGGGGCGGGTCATCGCCTTCGGCGGTCGCATCCTGGGCGAGGGCGAACCCAAATATCTCAACTCGCCCCAAACGTCCATCTTCGACAAAAGCCAGGTTATTTTCGGCCTGGATATGGCCCGCAGGACCATACGCGCCAGCGATCAGGTCGTGCTGGTGGAGGGCTACATGGATGTGATCAGCGCGCATCAGCGCGGGTTCAAGAACGTGGTCGCGGCCATGGGCACCTCCATCACCGCGGGGCAGATCCGTTTGCTCAGCCGCTATTCTCGCAATTTTGTCTTCGCTCTGGACGCGGACGCGGCCGGGGCTCGGGCCACCTGGCGGGGCGTTATGCTCGTGCAGGAGACTCTGGCCGAACGGGGCGCGCTCACCCCTACCGCCTCGGGCTTTCGCGCCGAAAGGCGCATGTTCGCGGATGTGAGCATCGCCATCATGCCCGAGGGACAGGACCCCGATGATGTGTTGCGTCAGGACCCGGAGCGCTGGCGGACGCTTATCGAGAATGCGGTTCCCGTGGTAGACTATATCATCCAGCAGGCTGCCGCCCGATTCGACCTGGCCACGGCTTCGGGCAAGGCGCAATTCGTGTCCGAAGCCCTTCCCACGCTGAGCAAGATCGGCGATCCCATCCAGCGGCGGCATTACATTGGCCGGGTGGCCGCGTTGGCCCGGGTGCGCGAGACTGATGTGGAAGCGGCTTTGGGGCAGTATGAGCGGGGCTTGCGGCGGCCTTCCACCAGCCGGAAGCCCCCGGCGCCCACTCTTCCCCCCGCGCTTCCGCCTCACCCCGCCTTGGCCGACGTGGATGCGCCTCCCCCAGAACGCGTCCTCGCGGGCGCCAGCGAGGAGCCCCCCCTCTGGTTGGACGACGTCTCCCGGGCGACGCCCGACGTCTCTGAGCAGCGGCCGCGCCGCATCGGCCCGGAGGAGCACCTCTTGGGCCTCATCCTTCTCCATCACGAGCGTCTGCTGCCCTGGCTGGATGACGAGCTGGCCCATCTGGAGCTGGATCCCTTTTACATCGAGGATTTCACGGATCCGCTCAATCGGGCCCTCTTCCAAAGCCTGGAGGACTATATTTTCGATGCACCGGAGGAGCCTTTGGCGGATTACATCGCCCGCCAGGATGACGCCATTGGCGAACACGTCCATTTTCTGTGGCGTTACGCCCAGGAATTCGAAGAGACAAAACCTCGCTACGTGCAGGAGCCGCATTTGCAGCGGGATGTGATCACCAGTCTGCTGCGGTTGCGGCTGGAGAAAGCGAAGGCGGCCCTGCAGCAACTTGAGGTGGCCTTGCAGGAAGCGATGTCGCCCGAGGAGCGCCGAGGACTGGATCGTCACCTCTTCGAACTGCTGCAGTTCCGGAACAAACTGGAAAAATCTCTCTCTCGATATTCTCAAACCATGCACTGGACTCACAGCCGGCGTGCGACCGCGTCCATCTCACCCCAGGGGGCCACGCCCCTCAGCGACGCCTGAGCGCCGCCAGTTGAAAACCCCACCCCGCCAGCCGAATGCCATCTTGCTCCAAATCCTTTCTGACATCCGATGAGTTCAACGTCCTCGCGCAAGACGCCTCCAACCCAACATCTTGAAAAAAACCAGGTCCCGGAGGAGATGCAAGAGTCGGCGGCTGTTTCCAAAAGTGGCGACATACCCTCCGAGCCTTCGGATGACGCCTTGCTTCCCCCTCCCGAAGAGTTGGACGCCCTTTCGCCCACGCTGTTGGAGGTGGGTGAGAGTCCCGACATGGTCGCGTTGCTTGAGGAGGAGGATTTGGAGCCGCGAACCGATTATGACGCCTCTGGCGGGGATGCTTTTGAAGAATCGGCGGGGGTGAACGACCCGGTGCGGCAGTACCTGCAAGAGATCGGGCGACACCCCCTGTTGACGCATGAGGAAGAGATCGCCATTGCCAAGCGCATCAAGGCGGGGCAAGACGCGCGCGAGCAGTTGGAAGCGCGGGCTGAGCAGGCGGGCATGACCCCAGACGCGTTGCTGGCCTCTCTTCCCGAGGAGGAGCGGTTGGCCATTGAAGCGGTCATCGAGGATGGGAGGAAGGCGGAGCGCGAGTTGGTGCAGAGCAATCTGCGGCTGGTGGTCAGCGTGGCCAAGCGCTATGTAGGGCGGGGCATGAGCCTGCTCGATCTGATCCAGGAAGGCAATCTCGGCCTGCTGCGCGCGGTGCAGAAGTTCGATTACACCCGCGGGTTCAAATTCAGCACCTACGCCACCTGGTGGATCCGCCAGGCCATCATGCGGGCCATTGCGGATCAGGCTCGCACTATCCGCATCCCCGTGCACATGGTGGAGAGCATCAACCGGGTGATGCGCACCCAGCGGGAGCTGACCCAGCGGTCGGGGCGAGAGCCCACGCCCGAGGAGATCGCGGTGGAGATGGATTTCATCGAGCCGGAGGAGGAGCGAGAGGCTATTCGCAAGGCCCTGGCCGCAGGCGAACCCCTGAATCCCACCCAAAAGCGGGCGCTGCGCCGGGCTACTTCCAAAGTGCGCAACATCATCCGCATGGCGCAGGAGCCTATGTCTTTAGAGACGCCCGTGGGCAATGAGGAGAACAGTTTTTTGGGCGATTTCATCAAGGATGAGCGGACCGCCGAGCCCGCGGACGCGGCCACCCGGCAGTTGCTGCGCGAGCAGGTGGAGGCCATCCTCGACGAGCTCAATGAACGCGAGCGCGAGGTTCTGGAGATGCGTTTTGGCTTGAAGGATGGCCGCCATCACACCCTGGAGGAGGTGGGCCAAGCGTTTGGCGTCACCCGAGAGCGCATCCGGCAGATCGAAGCCAAAGCCTTGCGCAAGCTCCGCCATCCTCAACACAGTCGCAAGCTGCGCGATTATCTGAGCGAGTAGGCATTCCCGCGCCATCCTTGTGACTATCCCGGTCTCCCTCTAAAAGCCTTTTGCCGCGAGGACACAAAGGCGCGAAGACGCGAATCGCCTATTTTTAGAACAGAACAGGAGGCCACGATGATTTCACGAACGATGCTGGAGGAACGGGAGAGGCGTTTTCTTTCGCCGTGGGGCATGAAGAGCGCCGACACCCGCGGCCGGGTGTATCCTGAGGATGAGGCGGAGTATCGCACCCCCTATCAGAAAGACCGCGACCGCATCGTCCACACCACCGCGTTCCGGCGGCTGGCCTACAAAACCCAGGTCTTTGTCTATCATGAGGGGGATCACTATCGCAATCGACTCACCCACACCATGGAGGTGGCGCAACTGGGCCGCACTCTGGCCCGGGCCCTGGGCGCGAACGAGGAGCTGACCGAGGCCATCTGCCTCGCCCACGACCTAGGGCATCCCCCCTTCGGCCACACGGGCGAACACATCCTCAACATGCTCATGGCACATCACGGTGGTTTCGATCATCAGCGCCAAACTATGCGCATTGTGGAGAAATTGGAGCGACGCTATCCCGATTTCCCCGGTCTCAACCTCACCTACGAGGTGCGGGAGGGGTTGGTGAAGCACGACACCGATTACGACGTCATCAACGCGGAGGGATATGAGCCGGAGCTCGCGGGCACGCTGGAATGTCAGTTGGCCAATATCGCGGACGAGCTGGCCTGGAACACCAGCGATCTCGATGACGGGCTTTATGCGGGCATTCTGGATGTGGCGGATCTGGCGGAGCAGCCTCTGTGGCAGCGGGTGATGGACAGCCTGGGGCTTCCCTATTATCTGCCCAAGCTGGATTCGCTAACCCGAGCCCGAATCATCCGGCGGTTAGTGGGAATCGAGATGACCGATGCGGTGGAATACACCTACGCCCAACTGATCGAGCACAACATCCAGTCGGTGGAGGATGTGCGGATATTGGGCCGCAACATCGCCGGGTTCAGCCCCGAGATGCGCGAGGCCAACGCGGTGCAGAAACGCTATCTCTATGAGCATTTCTACCTCAGCTATCGGGTGATGCGCATGGCCACCAAGGCGGAGATGATCCTCTCCCGGCTGTTCGAAGCCTACGTGCGCGAACCTCGTATGCTCCCTCCCGACACCCAACGGAAGATCGAGCAAGGGGATGAGGAGATGCACCGCGTCATCTGCGATTATATGGCGGGCATGACCGATCGCTACGCGATTCAGGAATACAACCGCCTGTTCGACCCCAAACAGCGGGTGTAGACGCGCCTGTTGAAGCTCGACGATGGACGATAGTGTTCATCCTTCTCCATCCTCTATTGTCTATTTTCTCTAGACCCCTTCGCCCGCGCGCCGGGGGGTGAATTCGATCTCCGCGAATTCGATGACCGGCACGCCATCCCGCGTGCGCGGCCCGAATTGCACCTTGCGCACCTTCCCCTCCACGGCCAGATACGCAGTCTCCAGGCGGAAGACGGCTCCCGGCTGTAAGGGAAAGGCCTGGCGTTGGGAGTCGGAGGGCTGGTCGGAGAGCGCGTTCATGAGTTCGGGATCGTTGACCAGCACGGGGGGAGCCAGGAGCGCGGACACGGTGCGGATGTCGTTGCGGTCATAGAGCAGGGCTTCGAGCGCGATGACCTGGTTGGGGTTGTGCGGAGCGGTGAGGGCCACTCCCAGCACGAATTGCCCGAAGTCATCGTCCATCTCGATGGGAGCGATGGCGTTGTAATCGGGGGAGCCGTCGAAACGGAGGACTTGGGGCGCGCCGAACACGGTAGTGGCGGCCTCCTCTTCTGGCGTTTCCTCTTCTCCCAGCGCGGGCGGAGGCGAGGGCACGGTGGTGAAGTCCTCGGGAGGAGCGGCAATGGGCGCTTCGTACGCCTCGGGCGCGACGTCCAGGGCGTCCTCCTCGAAGTCSSKCTYSYWGGKCKMYYWKKMYKYMGYMTRNCTSTRMTNTSANGCCNATCMSWCRSRCMMRNANGGGGCCCAGACGCTTTCTCGCTCCGGCAACGTGGCGAATTCGTAATCCCCAGGCGGGGGCGCTCCCCYCTCAMCCCCCYCCTCATCCCTCARGGGCGCTACGGCTGGTGCAGGGCCAGGGGGCTCCATGGGCATGATCTGCACRGGCTGGTCYTGGTCATTCACAKCCGCGGGCGGATGCGCGGGCCYCGCTTCGGGCGCGGCCTGTTGCGGTCTGGTGAACAGGCCCTTTCGCCAGGCSAAATAGAGGATCAACCCCGACAGACCCAGGAACGCGAGCAGTCCCGAGACTGAGGTGARGGGAAGGCGTTTCTTAGAAGGAGAAGGGGYTGCGGGCGGCTGAGTGAGGTCCAGATGAAGGTCYTTGGCCAGCAGCCACAGGTAGGCGGAGCGTTCAGGTTCGACCTTTTCCAGGGCCAGGGCCATCTGATTCACCCTTTGGGCCACGGTTTCGGGCTGCCAATGGCGCAGGCGTTTGGCCGCGGTGCGCAGGTCATGGGTGGCCGCATAAGCCTCCGCGGTCATGAGGATGTAGTCATCCTGGATATCGGCCCGCAGCTCGCTGGGATAGACCTCGCTGGGCGCCAACGGGAATAGATACCACCCCAACGCGAACCATCCCACCAGGAGACCTACCACGAACACGCCCGCATAGCGCAGGAAGGCGTTGTCCAGAGGGCGCGGATCTTGCCACTCCTGCGGGTCGAGGTCGAAGGTCGTGGATGGGAAGGACGAGTCGGGGGAATGCTCTTGTGCGCGCATGGGCGGACGAGGGAGAACTGGAGCGTGGAATGTCGGGGGATGGGCTGAGTATAGTGGAAATGGGGATTGTCTGCAAGTGTGTAGGGCTGAAGATGTGATGGGACGCTATTCACGTAGCAAGTGCATAAAGTATTTCTCCGGAGCCTGGACCGCGACGACTCGGCCTTTGGCGCAGACGTCGCCTTGGGCGATGAGGTCGATATCGATGACGACTTTGCGCCCTTTCATTTCGGCCAGCCGCCCGCGCAGCTCCAGTTCGACGCTCAGAGGGGTGGGTTTGAGGTAAT